>NZ_JADPLO010000090.1:0-19412 GCF_015667765.1 Bacteroides sp. 1001302B_160321_D4
TTGCAAAAATATGCATTTGGACCTCTAATACAATATTTATAGAATCCATATATTCTGGAGGTCTCATTATATATTGTTTATCTATTGTTAGAAAATCTTCTATTCCATCACCATTAAAGTCTCCTTGGATCACATCTGTCGGACGATGTTCAAATGCATATTTTTGCAAACATTTCTCACCTTGATGCTTTCCCCAGCCTATTATAATAGGATTATATGCTACATTATTCTTTCCAAACTCTTGTATGTTATTAAGTTTTGGATATATATCTTTTTCATCTTTGATATACTTCATTTTATAGATACGTACCTGTTCACTTCCTGCAAAAACAAAAATTTCTTTCAATATCTTATCACGTTTAACCCTGAAACCATTCAGAAAACCAGTTGGAACATCTTTCACACGATTATATAAGAAATCAATTCGATTGGTTTGTGTGTAATTGCATGAATCATTTAATGTATATTCAATTGACTTCAACCATATATCTGCATTTTCAATATCTTGTTGATAATTATACAATATATAATTTCCATAAGGATCTTCTTGACAAGCTAAATACCAGGAAATAATAGTAGTTTGGTCAGCATTAGATAATTGGTATGCTCTGGTACCTTTGTAATCACCATAATAATATTTCATTCCATCTTGAGTGGTCAATACAAAGTAACGTTTATAGTCATCTCTGGTTATTAAGGAATAATCATTATTTTCTTTATAATAGACTGTTTTTCCATCCACCCATTTTGCTATTAGAGGTATACCATCCAAATAATATTTATTCCAAGAATATAATTCATTAAATCTAGACTCTTCATTACTACGAGTTATCGAAGATAAACATGACAAATTTATTCCTGTACCTAAAACTCCATCTCCACTATAACTATTGTATACAATTTCCAAATTAGGTCCTATTCCACCATTGCCAACAGGCAATGAGAGAGGAATTGAAAAATTAGAAGCACCATTTGCTGCTATATCAAAAAAATAAGGAGTAGATCCTACTGCTAAAAGTGTATCAAGAGTATGATTATTTACATCAACAGCTACATCATATTCCAAATATGGAATATCAACAGAAGCAGTAATCATTATTCGATGATCTTTACTCTCAATATTATTTGTCCGTGAAATTCGATTTCCATTATTATCATAGTCATAAAACAATCGATTATTCTGTGATAAAACCGAATTGTTTCCTAATAATAGACTTACTAATGCAATTTTCCAGAATCCCATAATATGTCATAATTATTACATGTGATTTTATAGTATTAAAGCAAAATGGGGATGCTCTCACTAACACCTTATCGAGAAGCACCCCCTTTAACTTAAGAGAAAATTTATTTCACAAGAGATTTAGTCTTACTAATATAAGTTTTCTACTTCCGGCTTGTTGTAAATGAGCGAGCCAAAAGTTCCCGCAGGGCGTTTCAAAGGTACAGATGGTACTCTGATGATTTCATCTTTTGAAGAACGTGTCAAACCAGCTCTTCCACTACGTTTCACAGGTTCTCCTGTAGTCGGATCCACCCCTTGAACATCGCATAGTGCCCAATATAATGGATAATTGAAATCAAAATTGTCCCAATCTCCGAAAGCATAAGGGAATACATTATCAATATCATCTTCATAGCTTGAGTTTTGATTATTCAACATGACATCCGGGTCAATACCGTCAGCATAATCTCCCCAGTCTTTTGCATTGAAAGAACGGAAAGTAATTGGAGCAAATTCATAATATTTATTTCCATATTTATATTCTTGCACTTCCATTCCTACGTTCTTTCCTTCCGTGCGGCTACCAAATAATTTCACAGGAAAATCTATGCCTCTTAATCCACTAATTATCAATTCACTGGCGGAAGCCGTTTCTTCCGAACAGATGATTCTTACAGATTTAAGATTTAGATCATCACCATCTCCAAAACGGATATATTCATCTGCACCGGAATTACGTTGCATTCTCATAAATACATCCGAACGATGTGATGTACCAGCGATAGAAGCGGCTAAATAACGAGCTAATTCAACAGAACCTCCATTGTTAAAACGTAAATCCAAAATCAAATCTGTGATGCCCTCTGTCTTGAACTGTTGAATTACATATTTCAAATCTTCCTCAAAATTCAAATCAAAACCTAGATAAACTAAATAACCGATATTGAATTTATTCTCTTTTTTGTCTTTGATAAACATTGAATTCAAGATAGGACTATTATTGTAACTACCAGTGGTTAATGTAGTAGTTCCATCCACCAAATCATAGCCGCCCCGGTTTTCATCAAAGATTTTACGCCTGTAGCCGATCTTAAAAGTTTCACCTCCACCTGCATAAAACAAAGTGCTCATATATTGCTGGTAATTACTCTTATTCAAAGTCGTACCATTCACAGCAACAATTACATCCCCCCGTCTCAATCCGGCTTTTTCAGCAGGAGATTCTAGATATACATATCCAATGGCTAATCCAATAGTTGTTTTATCCGGCATGTAAGAAGAGAAAAACGTTCCAAGTCCCGATCCTACAACACTTGTTGCACGAGTATTTGCACGAGTTCTACTGGAACCAGTTTCCATAATATAAGAATAGATATAACGCTTGCCTGCATTGACTGAAAATGCACGATAAGTTCCGCCATCCTCAATATTAGTTTTCATTGGTAAAAGATAAGTTGACAGAAAATTATCATAAGAAACCGATGCATAATCTACATCTAGTGTATTATATTCTTCTTTAAAGAGATAATGTTCCTTCAAATATTTATCCATATACTCATTAAGAGCTAGATCTTCTGCTGCTCCGGATCCTCCTCCTTGTGTGATAGTACATACTGTAACAGGAGTTTTATATCCCTCCACTTGCACAACCACAGTCAATACTCGCTCTTTTCCGGATTCGTTTTTATTAATTTTCACCTTTAATCCCCCTTTACCGGCAGCAGAGTTACCACTGGTATTAGTTATAGCAGCCCAATCTGCTCCTGTAGAATATTGCAAAGAAGGAGTCCATTTTCCAGAAGCCGTAAACGAAATCTCAACAGTCTCTCCATAAATAGAAGCCGTCTTTTCCGTTTCAGTACCAATCGCAGTGATTCCATTATCAGTATCACCGACATCTCCCCCGTCGTCGCTATCCGAACAATTACTGAAAGCAATCAGACACAAGGCAAGCAATACTATACTATAAAAGCTATTAAATAAGTTTTTCATCTATCATTATTATTAAATTAGAAAAATTAAAAAGATTATTGTGCCGGAGCTTCTACTACGGTTTTAGAAACCTCATAAAAACGTCCTTCTTCGTCCATCCAGGTTACATTGATATTAGTAGGTAATGTTCCATAAACACTTCCTGAATAAGTAGTTGTTTGTTTTACTCCGTTTTTCATTACATACCTGATTTGTTCATCATACATACCAGTCAGATAATCTGCCGGTCCGGCAAATACATAAAATACTTTGCAGGCAGCCTTAGGTTTCACAGTGTAAGAAACGGTATAGAACTTATCCTTTTCTATCTTGTCAATCGTCACTTCCGGCACACTGGCATTCCATAAATCCGGGTCTCTGTCTTTTCGCACGTAAGTAGGCTTCGCACTGGTGTATTCCTTCTTTGTTATGGTTGAAGAAGGGTTACCATCAGTATCAACTGCTATCATGAACAATACATATTCCGAATTAAATGCTATGTCCTCGATCACCAGTTGATGATTTTTCAGTTCAGCAGCAACAATTTCACTAACATTATCATTCATAATTAATGCTTGTTTTACCATTTCTTCATTTCCCCAATACGGATAGCTTTTGAAATCACTCAATTTCATGTGAACATAACGGAACTTTTCCGGATTTCCAGTCGGGGTCAACGTTAAAGTCGTAGACACAGTTCCTGCCTCTATTGACACATCTACCGAAATTGATGAATTATAAGATATTTCTTTGGAATCAGCCTGTACTTTGACTAATGACCCGAGCTGCCCTTTCTCATTTAATGCTACTGCAATAAAAAAGCCTTTTGTTCCCGGTTCTAAAGAGGCTCTTTCAAAGTTTTCTACCTCTTTGGAAGAATCTCCATTTTTAATAAGATAGGAAATAACTTCCTTGTCGGTACCATAATTTGCCAGAGTTTGCTCCTTCATATAAGAATAATAGAACTTATAACAGTCAGTTCCGGGAGTAATAGTCGCACTTACACTTGAAACCGTAGTAACAACACTATTAATATTTATCGTCGCTGTCCCATCATACGTCAACGCAGGCACAGGAATCTCCACAGCTACCAGTTCTTCTGTTTTATACCCTTTTTCTTCTTTATAAGGAATAGCCCAAAGTACATACGTTGTTCCAGGTATTACCTTTGGAAGAAAATCTAACACCTTACCTTCCAACGGTCCGTTATAATCCGAATATTGTTTGGTTCCTCCCCCATAAGCCAGATCTTCAATCACTCTTTCAGGTGAATAATTCGGCTTATCTAAAATCCCTGTATAATAAACGTCGCAACCCTTTCTGATTGCAAAAACCGTTGCACCTTCAAACGTTATATCCGAAACCTTCAGTTCTACTGTTGCAGCAGTCTTAATCACGCTGGCAATCACGTCATCAGGCAAATATTCACTACCAGCTTCAGATGGAGGTACTGCCCAAATCATATATGTCTTTCCGGCTTCAGGATCCTTACCTATCAGTTCTGCCAATGGAACTTTATCAAGAGCTGCTGTCTTCATGTACATACGGGCAGCATATCCGTTCACTAATTCAGCTACGGCCTCTGCACTATATTCATTAATTTCCAGCACTCCCAAATAATACATTTCTACACCATTCGTCAAAGTAGTAGAAATCGTTTGACCTTCAACAGATATAGTAACAGGAGCCTCACCTATTATCACCGGAATCTCCGAGATTATGCTTTGCCCATTAGACGCAACAGCCATTATTGCCACTTTGCCCCCCGTTTCTGCATACTGATTCTCTGCAACAGGAGCAATAATAGTCAATCCCTTTCCTGTCAATGAAGCTTTCCAACCGTCAGGCTTTGTTACGGTATACTTAGAAATACCACTCATTTCAACCGAAATCAGTTTCTCCTCACCGTTTGCAAAATATTGTTTTCCCGATAATATTTCACATTTCAATTCCTTAGATTTCGACAACTTTAATATTGTGCCATCTTTCAGAGTGAAATATGCATAATCATCATCCTGACTTACTCCACTGAAAAGAGAGGTATCCCCCGTCCCTTCGCCGGATGCATACACACCCGTAGGTTCCCAAGTCTTTCCACCGTCTGTCGAAATCTCCCACTCTTTTGTATTCGTATTAATGCGAATTTTAGGAGCAGCAGCCGTCACGGGCATCATATTCCCTTCTCCATCTTTCAGGAATGTCTTCTTGCCGTCTGTACTGGTTATTCCCCAATAATAAACGCCATCTTCTTCGTTTTTTATCACAGTTATTTGCGGAGCATCTTCTCCGTTTTCACCATTACGAATAGTTACTTCCGTCTTATCTGAAAACTTAATTGTATAACTTCCGTCTTCATTCTCCAACACAGAAGCAATTGATTTATTTTGAGATAAAGCATCAGTCAGCGTCTTCAATGTGGAAATATCAGTTTGTACACTTTGCAAAGAAGCTTCTAACTTATCCATGCGATCTTCCAAACCGGAAATCGAATTCTTCAAATCATCGTCATTATAACATGACGAAAATGTCATAACACATACAGCCAGGAAACACATACATTTTCCTATGCCACCTAAAAATTGATTTCTTCTCATACCCATAAAAAGTTTAATGATTAGAGAAAAACCGCACGATAGATTTACACACTATCGTGCGGTAAATTAGTTTTGCCGATGTTTATTTGGAGTGAGGATGTTTACCTAATTTCTTCAAATCAAGATAAATAACACTTTCACTTCTCATGACTCCCGGAGTATTCACTTTCACTTGTTCATTAACAATCAATTTTGCAGGAACCCGGTTATCTTTCTTCACTACTTGAGGTTTCGCTATTCCCTTTATTCCTTTTTTCAATTTCGGAGCATCGGGGAATAATACGGAAGGATCAGTAATAATACCTTTTTCTTTATCATAGAATACTGTATAAAGGTCGCCAATTACTTCATTTCCATCAGCATCGGCACCAATAGGCACACATAAAGCAACCAGTCGTTTGGCTTCACTTGTCTTATCATACGATTGAGTAGTTGAGTTGACACCTGATAAACCATAATCCAGACAACGCTCTTTCCATACATCCATACATTCCTGATAAGTATAATCACCACTTGCGGAATAGTTATCTTCTGTAATGGTATAATATAGTTTGGCAACATCCTTCACAATAGAATACTGAACTGTAAAGTTGCCCAAATCACTCATGTAGGCATTCAGTTGCATCGTTGGATTCGGACCTGCTATAATAGCTTCAGTCGTCGCTTTCACAATCTTCACATCTGTCAATACGCCATCCCAGTCTTCTGCCATATAAGCGAATGTATATTCCGTTCCTGGATCCAAACCGGTCCATTTAAAATTTTCTACTCCTCCATTCGCATTCGCAGCCCATATATTTGAATTTTCTGACATCAGATATTTAATCAGTTCAGCCTTATTACCTTCTTCAAGTAAATCCGGTGTCATAATGTATTGGTGATAATATACTGCCGCTTCCTGATTATAAGTATAGGTTAATTTCAGGCTTGTCCGTCCCGGATCGGAAATGGTAATATCTATCGTAGCTTTAGATGCTCCCGGATTATCCATTACTCGTGCTTTGGTAGAAAAAGTTTCCGTCTTCACTTCTGATAATTGTCCATATCCATTACGCCCCACATAAGCAACAACATGAGAACCATTCGGATCAAGAGCATGTTGGTAATCTGTAGTTGCATACGAGCCTTCCTGACTGAAATTTATATTCTTAATCCCCCATCCTTCTTGATCTAAAGCTTGTGCAAGTGCCGTCATTGTTGCTTCATCGGCATTTTCATAAGGTGCCCAGTCAGCAGCACTGAATATACGATAAAACATGGCATAACAAGTTTTCTCCATTTTTACATCCATGTTAACAATAGAGGCCCCCGTCTTTGTGATCTTCAGATCGCATTTCGCTTCTTTGGCACCATCAGGAATTTCTTTCAATTGGAAATCCTGTCGTACATAATCTCCTTTATTCTTATTCTCATCCAGTCCGATAGTAGTAGCTGTAAATTTTCTTTCCGAATCGGCATTATACCCAAAATCAACTATATATAATAATTCTTCTTCAGGTACCTGTGCATCTTCTGATGTCTGTGTCCAGTGTCTCATAAAATCGATATACATATTCTGTCCATAAGCTTCAATAAACGCATCGATAGGTTCGGAATCCGCACAGAACTGATAGAAATACTTGCAATCCTCATTGGGGACATATTGAATGGCAGCTGCCTGATAACTTGCTTTAACATCAATTTCAACACGAGGATGGCCTGCTACATCTCCTGAAGGAGTTTTCAAATAACAGATTTTCATATCAGCCGGATTTTGTCCGCCTTCATCATTACACCCTACCGTTATAATCAAATATTCTGCTCCCGGCACAATCTCCGATTGAGCATATTTGGAATTTGTCCAGTCAAACTCTGTATTCGGGTAACTATCTCCTAATGTTTTCCTGTTGAAAGTATAAGCACCGGCACCCTCCGAATTATAGAGAGCTTTCAGAATCAAATCTTCGATTTCTTCTTCACTTGCACCTGAACCGCCACTTTCAAATAAGTAGTTATACATACGACATAAAGGATAAACATCCAAACGATAAGATTGCACCTTATCTCCCGGGGTACATTCAAACACAAAGTTGTTGGTAGTTTTGCTAGTCACTTTGATGCCTACCCCACGTTCACCACCATCCACTTCGTTTTCTACCCATCTGATTGGAGTTGGTACAGGAGGAAGTGGTACATCCGGGGTCACCGGCACGTCAGGTTCCACAGCAGGTTCATCCTTATCCGAACACGATAGCACCATAGGGCTTATAACTAACACCAGCCCTAATAAAAATAATAAGCTAATTAATTTCTTCTTCATAATTCTAAGTGATAAATGTGATTAATCATTTACATATTCATAATCGGCATTGCCGTTTATTGCTTCGCAAACAGCCAAATTGTTTACATAGCCGTTTTCATCCATTACTAATGCATAAAAAGAAAGATTCTCTGCTTTCCATGTATCGTCTAATGCCACAGTATACTCCTTAACTTCTTCCTTATCTTCTGCAATTTGTCCCAGTTTGTCACCTTCTACAGAAGCAGAAAGTAATTTGCGGACTACATGATTATGTGTATAGTCCCGATAGTTGCCTCCGTCATTTTGCTGATACTTCAATCCATTTTCAACAACATACAATACCAGGCGGTAATCAGCCGTTTTCTCCGAAGTCACTTTCACAGTAACTTTAGCTTCGGAATCAACCTCATTATAAACAGAGCTGATAGCTACTCCGCAATGAGCGGGGTATTTTTCCAAAGACTCATTAAATATAGCCCGCATGACACTATAGTTTTCAGATAGCCCCATTGTCCCACGCATATCAACCACGCATGAAGGATAACCGGAGATAGCAAACTTTCTGGAAAGAATCGATGACTGTTCAATTGTCATTGGATCGGCACTTGTCCCATCAACATGAAATGACATCAGATAAACAATTCCCTCGTAACTCGAACTTATCAGATAATTCAGGCGGGTCATTCCTGCCGGACACATGGCACACCATGTTCCGGTGAACTCCATTGCGCAGATGCGTCTCACAAAATTGGATACTGTACCTGATGTACTTTTTGCAACTACTGTTATCAATTTGGATACATATTTGCCATAAGATGCTTCAAAAGCGTAGGTTCCGGCTTTAGAAGTAGAAAAGGTATTTCCATCCAAAGTTTGTCCGTCCATCACGGAACGGATGATTGCATCAGCAGTTACATCTATTCCCGCATGCATTACCGTAAAGGTTATAATATCCTTTCCGTCCGCAGTCAACGTATTTTTATCGACGCTCAAAATCACTTCCGTCTGCTCCGAATCATCGGAATTGCCTGAACAGGAAATCCAGCATATTCCCACACAGCACATACAGACCAGCAATATTATTTTATAGACATTTATACACATAACTCTTCTTTATTCGTTATACAAGTAATCTGCTGATTCTCCAAGTTTACACTCATTTACATTGTTACACGTATAAGTCTTTCCTCCATCCAAAGTTGTCAGCATCGACACTATCACACGCATATTATCCACATTCCATCCTGGTTCCAATTGATAAGATCGTTTCATGGTAGATTCCACTCCCGCATTTACTTCCCCATTAAAACGGTCGCCGTTCAACGATGTGGACACCACTGCACGTACCACATTATTATGCGTATAATCATTCGCGCCATTCGTTTGAAAGTATTTGATTCCATCCTCTACCAGATAAATCAAACAACGATAAGTGTTTGTTACGTTGGAAGTTAATTTGCCAGTAATCTTCACTGTACGGTCATAAGCATTATACACAGACTCAACAGCTACCCCACAAGAAGCCGGATAGTTACTTAATTCTTTCTGAAGCTCTTCTTCAATCTGGCTCTTGATACTGATCATTTCTTTAGTACCCTTACGCAGATTGTAAAAGAAACGAGGCAGTCCCGAGAAATTACCGAGAATATTAGTCCGGTAATTATTGGTAGCTGCTGTACTCATGGGATCCGTCATTCCTCCGAAATCCATGTGGAAAGAAGCGATAGCCAATCGCCCCGGTTGTTCAGTCTGAATTGCTTTCAATGTAGTGCTAAGCGCCGGACAGGCCTGGCACCCGATAGAAGTAAACTGCATCCCCAGTAATTTATGATAATAGCTGGTTCCTCCTGATACGGGAGCAACCTGAACGGTCACTTCATTTTCACTGACCATTGCTTTTCCTTCATAATAGCGGGCTTTAAAGACATACGTACCCGGCACTGAAGTGCTGAAAGCACGAACACCATAATCCAGGTTTTCCTCTCCCGATTCCTTTACCAAAATCAGGTTCATTGTGCTTTCTTCACTTACATCTTTTGTACCCAGTTTGACCGTGAAGGTCACTTTTTCTACTCCATCTGCCTGTATAGCCGTCTTATCAGCTGTAATACGCAAAATGCCGTCATCCGTCCCTCCATTCTCCGTTTCGTCCGAATTGCCGGAACAGGATGACAGCATTGCTAAACAAAGGATCATTACAATTGGTAGAATTGTCGAGTATATTTTTTTCATAAGCCTCAATCATTATAGAGATAGTCTATGCTACCATTGATAGAACATTCGGTTATATTATCCACCATATACGCGTCATCCACTTTACGCAATGCATAAACCACTACACGCGATGTGGCAGGATTCAGGTTCTTTGCATTAGAAATGCTGAAAGTTGCGGCAGTGTGCTCCTCGTTTGCACTCACAGTAAACCGTCCGTCGGTTGACATCGACAGGTAATTGTTGGAAATAGCTCTTACTGTATAATCGTACGAGGTCTCATTTCCTCCGGATGCTGTTAAGCCATCAGTCACCAAGACATAAACAAGGTCATATTCTCCTCCCAAGCTCGACTTCAGTGCGGCATCCACCGTAATCTCACCCATAGAAGAATTATAAGATGTATTTACCTTAATTCCACAGGTTGCCGGATATTGTCGGATTTGACTTTGTAAAGTCTGTTTGATAGCACTCACGTTCCTGTCTATCGACATGACTTTCAAATCATAGATACAGGTAGGAAAACCGGACGCTCCAAAACGGCCCATGATTGTGCTTGTCTGTGACAAATGGAACGGGTCAGTGGCGGAACTGCTGGAAGAATGAAAAGCCATTTTTACCATACGTCCCGGCATCAGTTCTTCCACTTTCTTTAATGCCGAAGTCATGGCCGGACAATAAGTACACCAAGTTCCCGTCATTTTGAAGACACCTACTTTACGATAGAAAAGTTCATAATTCTTACGATTCTGTGCGGTTACGGAAACTTCATCCGACTCCCAGTCCAGGTAATATGCCTTAAACTTATGTGTCCCGTTCTCTACTGCCGAGAACGTATTGGTCCGTCTCTCCAAATAATCACCGGTAGTTACATCTTCAAAATATACATTCTTCATATATTCGGAAGTCGTCAGTACTTTTCCATTGGCATCAGTCACCGTAAAAGTCGCCACATCTGTTCCATTGGCTTCAATCTTGGCTTTATCCACAGTCAAAGTAATAGGTCCTGTCACTTCGCCGTTATCCGGCTCTTCACCATTGTCGTCAGAATTACCGCTGCACGCTGTAAAACATCCGCACAAGCATATCAGACTTGACATAAAAAACATTGTAAATTTTCTCATATTCTATATTCTAATTAATAAATGTTTCGATGAACTCAAAATGAAGTAGTTATAGTCAGGTTAGCACCTGTATATTTAGGAATCGTCCGGCAAACTCCACCAGAGCAGACGTACCCTTCCTTGTTACGACCATAACTCAAGGCTATACGCGTACGTGACTTGGCATAACTGGCTCCCACATTGTAATAATGGATTTTATCCTTGCCGTGATTATACATATCACTTCCGTAAATGCTCCATGCCGGAGCAAAATTTATCTCCAACAGAGCTGCCATCCAGTCCTTCTGATCTTCTTTTGTAGTTAGGTATTGCAACTCCATGCGAGTTGAAAAAGAAGGCGTGAACTTATATTGTAAATCTGCTACAAAAATATTCGACAGATTAGTCGTTTTATTCGCTCCGTACGAAGGGCTATATTCTTGCATAGAATAAAGCAAGTTCATTTTGAATGACTTTGTCCATTGCTTTTCCACATCAACACTAAAGTCACGAAATGCCAAGTTACCTATCTGGGCTGTTCCTTCTTTTTCTAAAGCATAATAGGTAGAAAAGTTAGCATGTAATTTCAAACCGCGTTTACCTCCAATGACCGTTCCTCTTTTGAAATGATAAAAGACATCCAATTGTCCGCCCATCTCACCGCTAACTGCATTTGTCACATCTCCTATTTGTGGAGTATGAGGATGCAAGTTGGTCAACATATAGGTATATTGCGTACTCATAGCCGGGACATAATTCAACAGATTCGAAGTCGAACCATTACCGGCAATAATCTCACTATTCATCCATTCCAAACGGCGCCCGGTCAGATTTACCCCCAACCCATTGCCGCTATATCCCAGCTCCAGCAATTGCGCATTGGCACGTTTCCTCGCATAAAGTTTGTCATCATGGATGAAATTATAATATTTATTGCCACCGTCCACATATTCACCTTTCGCTGTAAATCCGGAGCGTTCAAAATTTACCCGTCCCGAGAAGCCATTCGAATAAGGTTTTCCCCCTTCTTCTTCGAGGTCGATATTGATTTTCTCATACCGGTTCAATGCCCCTCCTTCGATACTCAAGGATGTATTTTGCCAACTAAGCATTTCAGATAAGGAGAAGCTTACATCTACGCCACGTACTTGTGTGTCGGAAAAGTCCATTCCAAAACGTGGAGTTCCCCAAATGGCCTTCAACCTTACAATATTCTTGTAATTGTAGGTAAAACGTGCTCCCATCACCGCATTATTCAAACCAAGCATACGGTCCTCCCAACTACGGAATAGCAGTCCACTCCCAAACTGCTCATAAAATGTACCCGCTGTTACGGAAAAATCCTTGTCGGCCCAAGATACGTAATAGTTGGTTAGTTTTGCTTTCTCCAATTCTGTCGGGTATCCCACCAGTACCGGTTCATAGGCTTCCAACTGTACACCTACGGCAAACTTACCTTGATAGTAATCCAGTTTCAGATAATTGTTCGAACCGAAATGATCTTCCGGAGATTCTGCTTTTGTCTTACTATCATCCTTGTAGTAAATCGTATTCGTTTCAAAGCTCCCTGTCAGATAACCTTTTTTGTTATCTTGCTGCGCATAGGTTAGAGTAGACGATAACGCTACTAAAGCCAACACCTGAATTCTTATTCTAGTCATGTCATTGCGTTTATCTATGAATAATAACAGTTTCTATTTCTGTAGTTTTTTTATCGCTTTCAGTAGTTCCAGCTCACTTCCCGGCGCGTACCCGGTGTGTGAATAGACAATCTTCCCATCGGCATCCACTACATATACCTGTGGAGTCAGGCTTACATTCATAGCTCGCATGAATTCCTGATTTTTATCGTACAACATGATAAAATCATCCCATCCATGTCCCTCTGCCAATGCACGCGCTTTAGCAGTAGAACGGCTGTCATCTGTCGAAACAGCTACTACACGGAAATTGGCTTCTTCCAACCAATCGGGCAATTGTTCATTTATAGCGTCCAATTCACGAATACATGGTTTACAGGTTGTTGCCCAAAAAGAAATAATCATAGGTGTTTTGTGATTAACCAGGGAGGAGGTATTTACCTGTGCTCCTTTCGTATTTTCAACCTTGACTGATGGTATTTGTGCCATGGTACAAGTTAGAAAAGCGAACAACAGCGTAATGCAGACAATTAATGCTCTCATAAGTTCTTTTATTTGTTATGTTAATAATCTTGTTTTATCTGATGTGTTCCATCTTACAGCCAAATAGCCTGAATTTCTGTATTTGTATCAAGCCGTCCTTATACATATCGCCTATCAAATTGGCATTCTCGAAAGTGACAGTTTTAGTTTCAACATCATATTCTCCGCGATATACGTCAGAAGTACTTCCGTCCAAAGCCAGTCTCCTGAAACGAATAGTATACGGGCCATAAGAAGCGACATCTTCACCCGGCACAATGGACAGGTAGGTTTTCTGCGCCTCCGAATCATATTCATAATACAACCGCCAACTAAATTCCCATTCAATATCATTATCCGGATCAAATCCATTCTTATTCGAACAGACCAGATAGTGTTCGTATGCCTCCGTGCCTTCTTCCGCTGTATTTATTCTAACGGAGAATCCCACTGGCACATTGGAAACATTGGTGGCAGAAGCCGTTCCGGTAAATATCCAAGTTCCTGAAAGCGTTTCATAAAAGCTTGAATCATTGTCTTTGATAGTCACTGTCAGTCGCTTGTTCTCACCAATAGACGCCCCTTTCACATCAGCAATTTCAACATCAAAAGAACGGTCGTCATTAACAAGCTTGTCATCAACGGTCTTAAACTCAAAATTCATTGTTTCCTGCCCGGCAGGAATAAGTAACGTTTTGGTTGTGACAATATAGTTTTCATCCTCTTTGGCATTATGATCTTTTAATTCGAACGTCACACGGATAGTTCCGGTATGTTCGCCCGTCACAACAACAGGCACAGTACACAAACCGGCAGATTCTTTCACCGTCATTGCAGTTTCCTGCAAGTTTACCGTAGCCGCTCCGGAATTAAACTGTTCCTCATCGTCCGAACAGGCGGCGATCAGAACGGCACATAGAAGAAGGGTGTATATTTTCAGATAGTTCATTTTACTCAAGTGTTTGATAATTTACGTTATTCATTGATTAATATCCCGGATTTTGCTGACCTGCCAATTGAGGGTTGGCATCCATTTCTGTTTTAGGAATAGGCCAAAGCATCCGCTGGTCATCCATAAGTTTATCCAGTCCGTCAGTACTTGCTTGTCCCGGGAAAAGCACCAGTCCTTTGCTTTGCGGTTTTCCACGCTTCACACCTTTCCCCCAACGCTTCAGGTCCATCAACCGGTATCCCTCACCTACAAGCTCACGTTCCCGTTCGTTCATGATTTCATTTAATAAAGCTTCCTGATCGTAGGTTGCATCAGTCCATCCCTCGATTCGCGCTTTTTTTAATGCATTCAAAGCGTCATTACCCTTTTTCACTGCAGCTGCCGTTCCAATCTTTGCATTAGCTTCAGTGGCAATCAGATACATTTCAGCAATTCGGAATGGTTTCGGCTGATTCAAATAGCGTGTTTCGCTTCCTAATGCATTGTAATATTCATTGCCCGGATATTTATTAAAGAAATAGATGTCTGCCGCATTACCTGACGATACGGTTAAGTGATATTTTCCGAAATAAGTCTTTAGCCGGATATCTTTTTCATTGTATAAGTCAATCAGTGTTTGTGTAGGAATATAATCCTTCTTTGTAGTCGGATAACCAATGAAAATAGTCCCCAGAGGTACACCGGCATCGTCGGCACTAGTCATGGCAATCTGCCAGATGGTTTCCGTTCCCTTGTCATTCTTCCATACGCTTTCAAAATCTGTTGCTGTGTTCGATAATGGATATCTGTTCGAATTAACCAGGTCACCTGCATATTTGGCTGCATTTTCATAGTCGTCCATTTGCAGGGCAACACGCGCTTTCAAGGCAGTCACTACATCTACCGTGATATAATTCCCACAATTCTTGGGAGCCGTGTTGACTGTCACGTATGCACCATTAATATACCTGTCATAATCAGCAATGCCATTTTTTGCAGTCTCTATACGTTCTTCGGCTTCTTCGAGGTCCTCCAATATCTGTTTGTAAGTATCTTCCAATGAAGATCGTCCCGGATATTGGGTAGCAGAAAGTTTAGGCTCATATTTTACCTGAAGCGGCAGTCCCGGAGTACTTGCTGCGGTAGCTACATCGTAATCGCGGCAAAATAAAGTAGCTAGATAAAAGTAGCAGTATGCTCTTGTAAAATACGCTTCCCCCTCATACACATTAATCTGTTGTCTCTGGGTTTCAGTCAATTCGATTTCCGGATTCTCATCGATCTTACCTACCCCGTCAATAAAGAAGTTGACACGTCCGATAGCGGCATAGTAGTTCGACCAGATTGTTTCTACGGTAGAGTTGGTGCTCTCGAAAGTCCAACGGTGCAACTCACCATATTTATTAGAGAAATCCGCCACTGCATTAAAGGCATCTGCCTGAACTTCCGGAGCTAATACATAGCTTCCTCCTGTCAGTCCTAAATATACGGAATAGATACCGGCACGTGCTTCTTCAAAACCGACTATGGTCGTTAACGCTTCTTCTGTAGGAACAGCATCGTATGGCATTTTATCCATATCACAAGAAGTCACCCCAAGTGTCAGTATAGTCAATGCTATTATAGATATTTTCTTCATATTCACCATTCTTTATGTTTTTAGAAAGTTAGTTCGACTCCGAAAGAATATTGTTTCGTATTGGGATAGTTACCCAATTGGATATTACTGTCTACTTCCGGGTCATATCCTTTATATTTAGTCACTGTGAGTAAATTACGTCCTACAAAGTAGATTCTGGCGTTACTGATTACTCCTGTTTTCTGAATCAGTTTGGCCGGAAGGGTGTACCCGACAGTCAGGTTTTTCATACGCATAAATGAAGCATTTTCCAGTAAATGCGTATCAAACTGCATCGGGGAGTCGGGAGTGGCAATTCTGGTTATATCTCCCGGCTTCTGCCACATGGTAAGCATTTCTACAGTTTGATTGTCCGAACCTGCAAAAGTGGGATTCTCTGTAAAAAAGCGCTCATTATTCAACATATACTGGCCTAGCATAAAAGAGAAGTCGGCACTAACAGAAATCCCTTTCCATCCGAACTGGGTGCCAAAGCCACCGGACCATGGTGCATAGCGTTGTTTGCCGACAAAAACTGCATCTTCTTCGGAGTAACTCTTCGTCAGATTTCCATTTTTGTCGTACCACATATTATATCCGTCACGCGGATCGACTCCTGCCCATTTCACATAGTAATATTCTCCCCAAGGTTTGCCGACCTTCATTTTTAAACCAGTATCGGGCAAGGTATATTCATCCAATCCGTTAAACAGTTTAGTTATTTCATTCTTATTATAATTCAGGTTTCCGGAGACACTCCATGAGAAATCTCTCGTTTTCAGAATATCCACTCCCAGAGTAATATCGAAACCTCGATTACGCATACTTGCTACATTTTCCACACTGCTTCCGTGTCCGGTAGTGTATGACAATGGATAACCCATCAACATATCGTCCGTCTGACGGTTATAAAATTCCAGTTCTATAGAAAAGCGGTCAAACACTCTTGTACTGATGCCTACATTCAGTGTTTTCATGCTTTCCCATGTCAGGTTATCATTTCCGACGGTAGAAGGAGCAATACCCGGTTGTCCGTTATACAGCAAACCGGAACCAACCAATGCCAACGCATTATAGGCGCTGATACCGGAATTGCCAGTTGTTCCATAGCTCACTTTCAACTGTAAACTGTTCAACCATGAAACGTTCTGCAGGAAATTCTCTTTTCTCATATCCCACATAGCTCCCAAAGAATAAAAGTTTGCCCACTGGTTGTTTTTGGCAAACAGAGAAGAACCGTCCCGCCGTGCTGCCAAATCGACATAATAGCGATCAGCGAAACTATAACTGATTGTGCCGAAATAAGAATTGAAAACCTTGTCATACATCGAATGTATCGGCACTTCTGACTCTGCTCCAGCTGCCATCAGCATCATTCGTGAGTCTACCATTTTTTTAGAAGTTGCCGAGAAATTCTCATTCTTTGTGATAATGGACTCCTGACCGGCCAACACGGTAAAAAGATGCTTGTCTGACAGACTGAACTTATATTCCGCTGTATTGGTGAAAGTAAATGAATAATAACGTTCGAAAGACTCGGACGCCACCCCTGCCCCTTCAAAAGGGCCTTCCGGATAGGCTTTATGGGAGTTACGATAATCAAAGGCATCTACTGCCTGCGAGGTACGTATATTCAATCCTTTTATTGGGTTTATATTAAAGAAGGTATTGCCATTGATACGTACCGTACTCCGGTCATTCGGTTGAAGTTCTGCCAAGTAATACGGATTATAATATCCCATATCGTCAAAATAGTCCAATCGTTTTCCATAGCCTGTAAAGTTGCCTTCTTCGTCTGTCAATATCTCGTTTATTGTTTGGTCAGGACGATAAATACGGGCAGCATACGCTTTATTATAAACGCTATTAGCTTCCGTTCCGAAAGTTGTCGTGTTATATTTCTGATAGGAAAGGTTCACGTTAATCCCGGCTTTCAGCCAGTCGGTCACCTTTACTTCCACATTACTGCGCAAAGTCTCACGGCGCAATGAGGAATCATCCATAATCCCCTCTGTATCATAATGTCCAAATGAAATATAATAGTTGATACCTTCGGAACCACCGACCACATTTACATCATATTGTTGTGTAGGAGCTGCATCTCCGAAGAAGACATCCGCCCAATCTGTAGATATACCATTATCTATATAGAACTTTTTCCGTTTTTGAAATGTAGTATCGTATGCTTTTCCCGGGTCCAGCATTTCCTGCAGGTTAAGCCATTGTTCGGTATTCATCATCTCTATGTTATCCCCAGTCATTCTCGACCAGCCATATTGCGCATTGATACTAACACGGGCTTTCTGTCCCATTTTTCCTTTCTTGCTAGTCATTATTACTACCCCGTTAGCAGCACGGGAACCATATATAGCTGTTGAGGAAGCATCTTTCAATACGGTCATGCTTTCGATGTCGTTCGGATTTAATGCTGTAAATGCTCCGGATGATATAGGTGAACCGTCGAGAATAAAGAGAGGTTCTGTATTTGAATTGATCGAGCTGACTCCACGCAATCGCATTACAACACTTCCACTTGGTTCTCCACTGGGAGTAAATACTTGTAAACCGGCAACTTGTCCTTGTAATGCATCTCCGGCATTAGCAACCGGTCTATTAGCTATCTTGCTATTATTAACCGTTGTTACCGAACCGACTACTGACCCTAGTTTCTTTGCTGATCCGTAACCTACCACAACAACTTCATCCATCAGTTGTGTATCAGACTTTAAGATAACTCTAACAGTCGGTTGAACAGAAACCGACTCCGTTTTCATACCGATATAAGAGATTTGTAATATTTTTGCTGAATTTGGCACATTCAATAATGTGAAATGCCCGTCTATGTCTGTTATTGTACCTAAGTTAGTGCCTTTTACAACAATTGAAGCCCCTACAACAGGTTGTTTGTCATCATCGGAAATCACTGTCCCCGTGACTTTCTGCGTTTGAGCTGTTATCAGCCCGATACCTATAAAAAGGTATCCAAATAGCAGCGCTAATTTTTTCTTCATAAATCTCTTTTTAAATTATTAAATAGCCCTAAAACATTTAAACTCACTTTTTACACTTAGATAAGTTCTATCAGAACTTAATTATAATCCATTGTTTTTGTAGTGTTTTTACATCAAATATGTAATTCTGGAAAGAAATGTTGCTTGATTTTACTTTTTCAATCAATTTAGATGACTATTCCATAAAAAAAATATGTCTTTTCGTTGTTTTTTGCAAAAAGAATATATACTTTTGTTCCATTATATAATACCAAACCGGAACTGTTAATAAATACAATCCGAAAAAGAGATATAATTTGTATTTT
>NZ_JADPLO010000091.1:0-18914 GCF_015667765.1 Bacteroides sp. 1001302B_160321_D4
CATTCCGAACAGAGAAGTTAAGCCTCGTCACGCCGATGGTACTGCGTAACAGTGGGAGAGTAGGTAGCCGCCGTTTTTAGAGAAGCCCCTTGATTCAGCAACGAATCAAGGGGCTTTCTGTTTTGAGTACTTTGCAAAATTTCTGTTTTTTGATTTATCAATGGTACTTTGGTATTTATACCGCCCTTTTTAGCAGATACAAACCTCATAATAGTTTGTTCAATAGAGATGCTTTTTTTAACAAATTAAAATGATGTTCCCTAGAACAAAACACTTTAGAACTTGTTCTTATAGTAGAGACAAATTTTTATGCTTAAATGATGTGAACAATGATACTCGTGTACATTTTATTGCTACATTTGTCGCCGAATCTGTAACGAACGATTTAAACAACTAAAAATACAATGAAACTTTCGCCGAAATTCATATTAGCTTTTGTTCTGCTGATGCTATCTTTTAGCATGGGTGGAAATGCTATGAATTTTTCGGCTTATGCTTCAAACTGTGAAGCTTCTTGTCAACTGTCAGAATCGTCTTCTGATGTTAATCGTAATTCTTCTGTAGATAATCAGTCGGTTAGTTATGATAACTCGCAGTCATTAACTATTTCTGATGTAGAATTAGGATTTAAATTAGTAACTGAATCAAACTCTAATAATTATCGCCTGCGTAGAATCATTGAAATCAATGACTCCTTGAAAGACGTTATGCATAAGTTTCTCGTGTTAAGAGAGAATTCTTTAGTATTAGATCAAAGTAAATCTTTTTATTCGGATAAGGATCCACATTACTCCATTACGTGTAGCGATTACTATGTGTTCGCTCTAAGACATATCCTTATTTAGTTTATTTCCCCCTATTATCCGTTTTTTTTCGTACTCTGTATGAACTGTGTGACTTTTTCCTTTTAAAAGTTGCAGGGTCTGTAGCGCAGTGTGCCTAATCGAAATTTTTACTTCCTAAATAACTAAAATTAATTTCTTAACAAAAAAACTTATTATGGAAACTACTAAAAAAACTCAAGTTGTAGGTATAAAAAATGCCGGTATCGTAATCATCTGCTGTTTAGTAATAGCTGTATGTATCTTCCAATTCCTGTTAGGTAACCCGTCCAACTTTATGAACAATGACCCGAACAATCACCCGTTGAACATGTTGGGTACTATTTACAAAGGTGGTATCATCGTGCCTATTATCCAGACATTGTTGTTAACCGTACTTGCTTTGAGCATCGAACGTTATTTCGCTCTTCGTTCTGCTTTCGGTAAAGGTTCATTGTCTAAGTTTGTAGCTAACATCAAAGACGCTTTAGCTGCCGGTGACATGAAGAAAGCACAGGAAATCTGTGACAAACAACGTGGATCTGTTGCTAACGTAGTAACTTCTACTTTGCGTAAGTATGAAGAAATGGAAAAGAACACATCTCTTCCTAAAGAACAGAAGCTGTTGGCTATCCAGAAAGAACTTGAAGAAGCTACTGCTTTGGAAATGCCGATGATGCAACAAAATCTTCCGATTATCGCTACCATCACCACTCTAGGTACATTGATGGGATTGCTCGGTACTGTAATCGGTATGATCCGTTCATTTGCTGCTTTGTCTGCTGGTGGTGGTGCTGACTCTATGGCTTTGTCACAAGGTATCTCTGAAGCTTTGATTAACACTGCTTTCGGTATCTTGACTGGTGCATTGGCTGTTATCTCTTACAACTATTACACTAACAAAATTGATAAATTGACTTACGGACTCGACGAAGTCGGATTCTCTATCGTGCAAACTTTTGCAGCTACTCACTAATTCTGCGAACCCTTATAAAATCTATTATTAATCATGGGTAGAGCGCAAATTAAAAAGAAAAGTACGTTCATAGATATGACCGCTATGAGTGACGTTACTGTATTGCTTCTGACTTTCTTTATGTTGACATCAACATTTGTGAAGAAGGAACCAGTGCAAGTTACCACTCCGGCTTCCGTATCGGAAATCAAGATTCCGGAGACTAATGTACTCCAGATTTTGGTTGATCCGGAAGGAAAAATATTTATGAGCCTCGACAAGCAGCAGGATATGCAGGCTGTCTTGGAGAGCATGGGTGAAGAGTATGGCATTAAGTTTACTCCGGAACAAGAGAAGAGATTTATGTTGTCTTCTACTTTTGGAGTGCCTATCAGAAGTATGCAGAAATATCTTGATCTCCCCGAAGATCAACGGGATAAGATCCTTAAGAATGAAGGTATTCCATGCGATAGTGTTGATAATCAGTTTAAATCGTGGGTACGTAATGCACGTACTGCTAACGCTGATCTACGTATTGCCATCAAGGCAGACGCTACGACTCCATACTCAGTGATAAAGAACGTTATGAACTCACTTCAGGATTTGCGGGAAAATCGGTACAATCTGATTACTTCTCTCAAAGCAGAATCTGAAAACTAAAAAGGAGGAAATACAATGAGTGCTGAAGTACAAGAGAGCGGCGGAAAAAGAGGAAAGAGCAAGCAAAAAAAGATAACTGTCCGGGTGGACTTTACACCGATGGTGGACATGAACATGTTGCTGATTACTTTCTTTATGCTTTGTACCACACTGAGCAAACCTCAGACGATGGAAATAAGCATGCCGAGTAATGACAAAGATATTACTGAAAATCAGAAGAGTATGGTGAAGGCTTCACAGGCAATTACACTATTGCTGGGGCCTGATAATAAACTCTATTATTATGAGGGAGAACCTAATTATAAGGACTATACCTCGTTGAAAGAAACTAGCTACGGTGCAAATGGACTGCGTGCCGTACTTCTTCAGAAAAATGCTGTTGCTGTCAATAAAGTAAGAGAATTGAAACAACAGAAATTGGATCTTAAGATAACGGATGACGAATTTAAGAAGCAGGTTTCCGAGATAAAGAGCGGAAAGGATACCCCGACCGTAATTATTAAAGCTACGGATGACGCTTCTTATATGAATCTGATTGACGCGCTGGACGAAATGCAGATATGTAATATTGGTAAATATGTGATAACAGACATTGCGGAAGCTGATGAATTCTTAATCAAGAATTTTGATGCGAAAGGTGGATTGTCACAGAACTTAGCCGATAATTGATGTAACACCCAAAAAAGAAAAGTAAAATGGCAAAATTAGATTTAGCTTCTTCGGAATGGTGTCAACTGATTTTTGAAGGCAAGAACCAGGCATACGGCGCATATAGAATGCGTGCCAATTCAACAAAACGGCACAATGTCGCCATGTTGATTGTGGTAATCATAGCGGCAGTCGGATTTAGCATCCCTACACTGCTTAAGTTGGCAACTCCGGAGCAGAAAGAAGTGATGACAGAGGTGACTACCTTGTCGAAATTGGCAGAACCGGAAATCAAACAGGAAGAGATGAAACGGGTTGAGCCGGTGGCGCCTCCTCCCCCTGCACTGAAGAGTTCTATCAAGTTTACTGCTCCTGTCATCAAGAAAGATGAAGAGGTGCATGAAGATAATGAGATCAAGAGCCAGGAGGATTTGAATGCTACTAAAGTATCCATCTCTATTGCCGACGTAAAAGGTAACGACGAGGCGAATGGTAAAGATATTGCTGACCTTAAGCAGGTGGTGACACAGGCTGCACCGGAACCGGAAAAGGTTTTCGATATGGTAGAACAGATGCCGACTTTCCCTGGTGGTCAACAGGAATTGATGGCTTACTTGGGTAAGAACATCAAATATCCGACTATTGCACAGGAGAATGGAACACAAGGTCGCGTTATTATACAGTTTGTTGTGGAACGTGATGGTTCTATCACTGATGTGCGTGTGGCTCGTGGTGTAGACCCTTATTTGGATAAGGAAGCTGTGCGTGTGGTAAAAAGCATGCCGAAATGGCTCCCTGGTAAACAGAATGGAAAAGCGGTACGTGTGAAGTTCACCGTTCCGGTAATGTTTAGATTACAATAAAAGATGATGAAGAGACAATTTAGGCTGATAGGACTCGTAGCGTTGGTGGTGTTGAGTGCTTGTAACTCAAAATCGAAAGGGCCGACGGATACTTATTCTTCCGGTGTGGTATCTATTGCAGCGGATGAGAGTTTCGAACCTATCATACAAGAAGAGATAGAGGTGTTTGAAAACCTTTACCCTTTGGCCGGGATTGTTCCTCGCTACACAACTGAAGTGGAAGCGATAAATTTACTTCTGAAAGACAGTGTCCGGTTGGCTATTACAACCCGGACACTGACTAAGGAAGAAATGAATTCATTCCACAGCCGTAAATTTTTCCCTCGCGAGATAAAATTGGCTACGGATGGTCTGGCATTGATCGTGAATCGTGCTAATCCGGATTCTTTGTTGAGTGTACGTGATTTCCGTCGCATCCTCACCGGTGAGGTGAAAAACTGGAAAGAGGTAAATCCGGATTCCCGCTTGAAAGGGATTCAGGTGGTGTTCGATAATAAGAATTCCAGTACCGTACGTTTTGCAATGGACTCAATCTGTGGTGGAAAACCGTTGGCAGAAGGTAACGTCAGTGCCTTGAAAACCAACCAGCAAGTGATAGATTATGTAGCGAAGAATCCTGATGCCATGGGAGTTATTGGAGTAAACTGGCTGGGGAACCGCAGTGATACGACCAATCTTTCTTTTCGTGAAGAGATCAGAGTGATGGCAGTCAGTGCTGAAGATGTGGCAACTCCTGCGAACAGCTATAAGCCTTATCAGGCCTATCTGTTCTATGGTAATTATCCGCTGGCACGATCCATCTATGCATTACTGAATGATCCTCGCAGTGGGCTGCCCTGGGGATTTGCTTCTTTTATGACATCCGACAAGGGGCAGCGGATTATATTAAAATCCGGACTTGTTCCGGCTACACAGCCGGTGCGTATTGTCCATGTGAAAGACGAATAATAACTAAAATTAGAGACTATCATGAAACGAGTACAAATGTTTTTAGCTGGAGCGTTTATAGCTGTTGGGTCGCTCTATGCGCAATCATCTGACGCCGAATGGCAGGCTGGGGTTGCGAAATTGAAAGAAACTATTCAGACGAATCCGGCACAGGCTGCTGAAGAAGCAGAGCATCTGATTAAAGGAAAAAATAAGAAAAATGTGGAATTGTTGGTAGCTATTGGAAATGCATATCTGAATGCTGACAAGATTCCCGAAGCGCAGGAGTATGCAGCTCTTGCCAAAAAAGCGAATGGTAAATCGGCTCTTGCTTCTGTACTGGAGGGAAATATTGCCGTAAAACAGAAAAATGCGGGTCTTGCTTCTCAAAAGTATGAGGAGGCAATTTATTTCGATCCGAAATGTACGGAAGCTTATCTGAAATATGCAGATGTTTATAAATCAGCCAATGCAAGTCTTGCTATTGAAAAGCTGAACCAATTGAAAGCCCTGGAACCGTCCAACACAGCCGTAGACAAAAAACTAGCCGAGATTTATTATTTAAAAAATGATTTTAGTAAAGCGGCAGAAGCTTATGCGAATTTTGCAATGGGGCCTACTGCTACGGAAGAAGATTTGGTGAAGTATGCGTTTGCTTTATTTTTGAACCATGATTTTGAGAAATCGCTCGAAGTGGCTAATATGGGATTACAAAAGAATGCCCATCATGCTGCGTTCAACCGTCTGGCAATGTATAACTATACTGACCTGAAGCGTTTTGATGAAGCGATAAAGGCAGCGGACATCTTCTTCAATGAATGTGAAAAAGCCGATTATTCTTATTTGGATTATATGTATTATGGGCACTTGCTGGAAAGTCTGAAAAAATATGATGATGCAGTAATACAATATGAGAAAGCGGTAAAGATGGATCCGAAAAAGACGGATTTATATAAAAATATCTCTTCTGCTTACGAACAGAAGAATGATTATAAAAAAGCAATCAGTGCTTACCAGAAATATTATTCATCCCTTGATAAAGAAAAACAGACTCCGGACTTACAGTTTCAGGTTGGTAGACTTTATTACGGTGCTGGTACGCAACCTGATTCATTGACAATCACTGTTGAAGAACGCAAGCAGGCGTTGATGTCCGCCGATTCTGTTTTCCATGCAATTGCAGAAGCAGCACCGGATAGCTACTTGGGTAACTTCTGGAGAGCTCGTGCCAATTCAGCACTGGACCCTGAAACCACTCAAGGACTTGCGAAACCTTTCTATGAGGAAGTGGCTGCTTTATTGGAAAGCAAAAATGATCCTCATTACAATTCAGCTTTGGTTGAATGTTACAGTTATCTTGGATATTACTATTTGTTAGCGATCGAGAATCCGGCATTGAAGGCCGAAGCAAAGGCTAATAAAGATAAATCCATAGAATACTGGAATAAAATTCTGGCTATAGACCCCGCTAATGCTACTGCTAAAAGGGCATTGGACGGCATCAAATAGTGAATAATTTTAGTTGTTTGTCGTGACAGGAGGAGTGGAGAGTGATCTTAGCTCCTCCTTTTTTGCACTTTTTTCTCCTTTTCTATTGGAATATTCAAAAGATTGTCTACATTTGCGGTGTACTATTACACTAATACACTAAGAAACATTGTTCATTAAACAGAAATGCTATGATTACAGTAGAAAATCTTTCATTTACTTATCGTAAATCGAAGCGTGCGGTATTACATGATTTTTCGCTTTCGTTCGAGTCTGGCAGGGTATATGGACTGTTGGGAAAGAATGGCGCGGGAAAGTCTACTCTTCTCTATCTGATGTCCGGGTTATTGACTCCTAAAAACGGCAAAGTGGTGTTTCACGATACAGATGTGCGCCGTCGGTTACCGGTTACTTTACAGGATATGTTTTTAGTTCCCGAAGAGTTTGAATTACCTTCAGTCTCTCTGGTTAGCTATGTGGAGTTGAACAGTCCTTTTTATCCTCGTTTCAGCAAGGAGGAGATGATTAAATATCTCCATTATTTTGAAATGGATATAGATATTGATCTCGGATCACTTTCTATGGGACAGAAAAAGAAAGTATTCATGAGCTTTGCGCTTGCTACAAACACTTCTCTTTTGTTGATGGACGAGCCGACCAACGGGCTGGATATTCCCGGTAAAAGTCAGTTCCGTAAGTTTATCGCATCGGGCATGTCGGATGATAAGACGATTGTAATTTCTACGCATCAGGTTCGTGACATTGATAAGGTGCTCGATCATGTATTGATTATGGATGACAGCCGTGTGTTGCTGGATGAATCTACAAGTAATATTTGCGACAAACTTTTCTTTGTGGAGAGTGACAATCGGGAACTGGCGAAAAATGCTCTTTTCGCAATCCCTACTATTCAGGGGAATTACCTGATACTTCCTAACGAAGAACAGGAAGAATCGGAATTAAATCTGGAACTTCTTTTTAATGCTACGTTGGCTGCTCCTGAAGAGATAGCCCGATTGTTTCACACTCAAAAATAAAAGACGATGATAAAAGATACTTTTTTCAGTTTGCCTCGTTTTATGAATCTTTGCCGTAAGGAGATGGTAGAGAATTGGAGATCGAATGTGCTTCGTATGGTGTTGATGTATGGAGTGATGGCGGTGGTAATGGTTTGGAACGGATATACTCAATATAATTATCACGATTCGGTTTATTTTATTCGTCATACAAATGCAAATGCCGATCCTGCATGGGGATTTATATTGATGGCTTTTTTGTGGTTTCTATTTGTTTTCGGGTGCTTAAGTGCATCGCTGGTGATGGAGAAGATGAAGAATAAGACCAGTCGGCTATCCACATTAATGACACCGTGCACTCCTTTCGAGAAGTTTTTTTCCCGTTGGCTGGTATCAACTATCGTATTTTTAGTTGTTTTTCTGATTGCTTTTAAATTGGCTGATTATACAAGAGTATTGGTTTATTCGCTTATCTATCCGGATGTAAAAGAGGTGATATTTCCTGTCGACTTGGGAGATTTAGTCGGTAGCGGGAAACGGTGGTTTTTATTCAATGAAACGTATCAGTTGATATTAGTCCTTTCTATATATTGCTTTGTGCAGTCATTGTTCGTATTAGGTAGTTCTGTCTGGCCGAAGAACTCTTTTCTTAAAACTTTTGTTTCGGTAACAATCATTGTTCTGATTTATGTATTGATGGGAATGTTGACGGGTAATATGCTATTTCATGGAAACAACAATAAAGATTACGACTATATTTTTTCTTCTTTCACGGAGCAACAAGTTTTCACCTTAGGAACCATAGCCTTTATGTTTTTTGCATTGGTTAATTGGGTACTTGCCTTTTTTCGTTTTAAGGAGTCCGAGATTATTCAACGTATGTAATACTCTAGCCTATGAATTTTAAAGAAAGTAAAGCCATTTATCTGCAGATCGCTGATAGGATCTGTGATGAGATACTTCTGGGGCAATTTGGGGAAGAGGAACGCATCCCTTCTGTCAGAGAATATGCCGCTATTGTGGAAGTAAATGCCAATACAGTGATGCGCTCATTTGATTATCTTCAGTCACAGAATATTATTTATAATAAACGCGGCATTGGTTATTTTGTCTCTACCGGTGCAAGGGAACTGATTCATTCTTTGCGGAAGAATACTTTTTTGAAAGAAGAACTGGATTACTTCTTCAAGCAGATTAAGACACTGGATATTCCTATCAAAGAGATAACCGATATGTACCGGGAATTTTGTAAAAAAGAAAAGTAAAACAAATATTATGAAACGTACAACTTATATATTAATTGGGCTTTTTGTAGCCGGACTTTGTGTGCTGGTAGGCGGAATGTTTGTGATGTATTGTCTGGGGAGGCCGCACTTTTCCAATCAAATAAATCTGCAAGGAGAGCAGCTAACCAAAGAAATCCCGGCTTGCCGGGTAATATGGCTTGCTCAAACGGAGATGCATACAGAAGAATGTAGTGTCTGGCTGGCAAATTCTTTTTTGCGAGTGCTGCCTTCAAAAGGAGAGAAAAATGAATTTTCCTGTTCGCAGAAAGTAAATGACTATCTGAAAATGACTGTCATGGGGGATACGTTGAAAATTCTTTTGGACTATCCGCTGGATAAACTCCTGCAAGAGTTAAAGGAAGCCAGATATGTAGCGATGATAACGGGAGACATGCAACTGAATCTGACGCAAGAAGTGGAATGTGTTGTAAATGATATTTATATGCAAAAGATTGTTCTTAAAAATTTGACAAAGGATTCTCTTTCCATTAATACTTCTAATTCTATGCAAGTGGATTCGTGCGATTTTAGAGCTTTGCATGTTGCCAGGAGTGGCAGGAATGTGGAATTTCAGAGTGGTAAGATCAATAATCTGCATTTGAATCTGAATATGATGGATAATTGGTCTGTAAATGTGCAAGAATGTCGGATTGATACGGAATACTTGACAGGTCACAATGGGAATGTGAAACTTCAAAAAGGAGAGTGCAAACGTATGTTTTGGATTCCTGAAAAGGATGATGCCAAATTACAGGTAACTTTGACCGAAAAAGCCTGTGTGACGATGATAGAATAAACTGGCATATAGATTAAAAAAGGAGTAAAGATGTATTTATCATATTTTACTCCTTTTTTATATGGTTATTACAATGCTTTTGTCAGAGTGAAGCAATCGATATCCGGTGCCCAGTTGTAACTATTACCCATGCGAATGGTGTTATATCCTGCTTTTAGTTCAACGGGAACTGTGATTTTGTTATGGTTATTATCCTCTCTCAGAGAATCTATTTTGGTAATAATGCCGTTGACATCCAGTTCTATCTGGCGTCCTTTACCGTATGAGTAATGGATAGTCATGTTGTAGCGTCCGCCATCTCCGCTATACACTTCCTTCCATTCGGCATAATTTTCCGGTTGTCCACCCAGGAAACCTACTTTCATTTTGCCGGAAGCTTCTTTGTCATTGGCATAAAGAATACCTTTAGGATTTTTACCTAGGTCATTGAAAAGAGGCAAGTAAGCCCATTCTGCTTCGTACAGAGTCGGTTCCAGACGGGTTTCGCCTTCCATACGGAGGAACATGGCACTGTGTGCCGGAAGCGTTTGTTCGAATGTGCCGGAGAAGCTGCCTAAATCGTTATGTTTTACGAGATCACGTACTTTTACGTTTCCTCCAAATTCCAATGAAGAGAACGGGACGGAGAAACTGCATACGGTATCGGAAGGATTGTAGAGAGCCACAGCACGTACGTTTCCACGTTTCTGCTCAATATCTTTCACAAGTACATAACCTTCATTTTCATGTTGCGCTACGTATGCTTGCAAACCCAGCGGGTCTTGGTTGAGGGCAATCAATTCTTTGTTTTTCAGCAGCTCGAGAGAAGATTCCGGTATGTTTTCCAGGTTACATCCAATAAGCAAAGGAGAGCTCATGATACACCATAAACCGAAATGAGCTTCTTCTTCTGTCGGGGTAAGACCTTGTCCGCCCACTTTGCTGTCGTTACGGAATCCGATAACCATCATGTCCATGTCATTGTAATGTCCGTTGCCGGCATAGGCAGACAGGTAAAGATTCTTGCCGACTACATATCTTAATGAGCCCCAGTGTGCGTTAATATCACCGCTGATACGCCAGGAGGTTGCTGCGTCTTTGGCCCAAGTACCCGGGAAGGCCCATCGGCAGATATTGATGGAAGCATCTTTGTTCACTTTGTCTATACTGTTCCGGATTGAAGTGTAGCGTTCCTTTTCATTAAGTCCCAGCGCATCTCCTCCGCAATAGTCAATTTTGATAAAGTCGAAACCCCAGTCGCCAAAGTATAATTGGGCGTCTTGTGGTTCATGCCCGTAGATACCTGCTCCTATACCTGCAGTGTCATTGTCCCACATGGAACCACACGTACTATTACCCGCATCGGTATAAAGGCCGGCTTTCATTCCCAGGCTGTGAATATGATCCGCCACCGGTTTCATGCCGTTCGGGAAGCGTTTTTCATTTGCAAGCATTATTCCGTTGTCGTCACGTTTTCCGAAATAGCCATCATCAACATTGACATAATGATATCCGACATCTTTCAGACCTTTTTCCACCATTAGGTCAGCCTGGTGTTTGATAATGTCTTCACTGATGTCTACACGAAACGCATTCCATGAACTCCATCCCATGATAGGAGGATTGACTGCCTTTTCATTTTCCGAAAGAGTGGTTTGAGTCTTTGTACAACTGATGCACATAAAAGAAGCTACTGCTACTGTAAAGAGATAAATCCTGTTTTTCATGATATAATAGGTTGGTATTTTCTTGCATTGCCGTCCCGATTTCGTCCCGGTGACTAAATAAAATTAAAGGGTAACTTACTGTAATCCAGAAAGCTACCCTTTATTTTGTCGGAATGAGGCGACTCGAACGCCCGACCCCTACGTCCCGAACGTAGTGCGCTACCAACTGCGCTACATTCCGATTGCTTAAGAAGTGGTGCCACCAGGAATCGAACCGGGGACACAAGGATTTTCAGTCCTTTGCTCTACCAACTGAGCTATGGCACCTTTCTCGTTTGCGGGTGCAAAGATAAGTATATTTTTTAATACCGCAATAACTTCGCGGGAAAATTTCGCCAAATTCTGACCGATGAAAATATTAATGAATTTTTGTTAGAATAAATATGTAGATAACTCACTATTTATGCAACATATTTTATAAATTTACGCACTGAAACTATCAAAACATTATAAACACTCTAATCCTATGTCATCACTGGCAATTATTATTATAGTAGTTCTATCAGCTACCCTCATTTATGTGTGGGCAAAGTGCCAGTCACTTCAAAAAGAGGTACATTCGAAAGAAAATAAAGAGAATGAACTTAAGAAGTTGGCTTTGGTTTTACAGAACATCAATGCCTACTTCTTATTGATTGACAAGGATTTTGTAGTCTGTGATACCAATTATTATTCTTTGAACCGTCTGCCTGTTCAGGTAGGTGGAGTTACAAAAAGAGTGGGGGATTTGTTGCATTGTAGAAACGCGATTGCAGCCGGTGAATGTGGTCAGCACGAACAGTGTAAACTATGTTGTATTCGTGCGTCTATCGGTAAGGCTTTTTATAAGAAAGCAAGTTTTAAGAATCTGGAAGCCTCGATGAAGTTGTTGAGTGAGGATGAAATGACAGTGACTCCTTGCGATGTATCAGTATCGGGTACTTATTTGAATATTCATGGCCAAGATTATATGGTGTTGACTGTTTATGATGTGACAGAACTGAAAAATGTGCAAAGGTTACTGACCATTGAAAAAGAACATTCCATCTCTGCCGAGAAATTGAAATCTGCCTTCATTGCTAATATGAGTCACGAAGTTCGTACACCGCTCAATGCTATTGTCGGATTTTCCGGTTTGATGGTATCGGCTTCCGGCGAAGAGGAAAGAAAAATGTATGCTGATATTATCGCAGAGAATAATGAACGATTGTTGCGCCTGGTGAATGATATTTTCGATCTTTCTCAAATAGAATCCGGGACGGTAGATTTCGTATATAAGGAGTTTGATGCCAATGATTTGTTGAGAGAATTGGATGGGATATTTAAGGCGAAATTGAATAACTCGCCGGTGAAATTGATTTGTGAGGCGCATGTACAACCTATTATGATGTATTCGGAACGAGAACGTATCATTCAGGTATTGTCTAACCTCTTACATAATGCGATGAAATTTACTGTGTCGGGTGAAATCCGTTTCGGATGCCGCCTGGAAGGAATGGAAGAAGTTTACTTTTTTGTGTCCGACACAGGCATTGGTATACCGGAAGAAGACCAGAAAAAGATATTCTCACGTTTCATAAAACTCGACCGTGAAATGCAAGGGACGGGACTTGGGCTGACTCTTTCGCAAACGATTATCCAAAATCTGGGTGGAAACTTCGAACTCGATTCGAAGGTCAACCGGGGATCTACTTTCAGCTTTGTGTTGCCGAGGGTGATTAAACCGGAATTGATTAAGCCACAGCCATAAAGTAAATCGCCCTTACTACAGTTGTGAAGTGTATCTCAAAAGTGTTAAATCTGACTTTTGGAGATGCTTCACTTGACTGTAGTGAGGGTGATTTTATAAATTCAAGGCTTTTCGAATTATCTTGAACTTCTTGATGAACAGGATGAATGTTTAGTCTTTACGACTTAGGTGCATCCTTATCTTTGTCTCCGGTTCCCGGAGATGCTTTGCTGGCAGAGGAACTTCCGAGGGAAGCTGAACCGGAGGATGCTGCGCCTGAAGTTGCTGCATTAGAAGCGGTTGCCCCAGGGTTAGCTGTGCTTGTCCCAGTTGTTCCTCCTGTGTGTGCAGAAGTTGCATTAGCAGGACGCGGAGCATTAACGCTGCTTGCACTAACATTTGCAGTGGCAGGTTGAGCCTGAACTTCCCAATGGAACGGTTCGAAATTGGAATTAGGATCTACCCAAGATGGTTTCTTGGAAGCGTAGATAATAAACGGAGCAACGACAACGATAATTGCACCGATAATTAGTACGGAGAACCAAACGGTGTTGCTACCGGTAGAAATCTGGCTGGGCGGGATGAAGCTAAGAATAAAGGCAAGTAATGATCCGCAAAAGCCAAGACCGCCAACAAACCACATCAGACCGTTGCCGGATTTACCGATACGGAACGGACGGTTGAGTTTCTTCATCTTATAACGCAATGCGATAGCTCCGGAGAACATCAACAGGTACATAATCAGATAAAGAATAACTGTCAGCTGTGACAGAATTTGATAGAAACTCTGTACGGAAGGCATAACAACAAACAACAAACTTAATACGGTTACGGCGATACCCTGTACGAATAAGATATTCTTCTGTACACCCAGCTTGTTTGTTTTCTGGAAGAACGGAGGCATATAACCGGCTTTACCTACGGCAAATATACCTTTGGACGGACCGGCAACCCATGTCAATACACCAGCCAATACACCGAAAGCAAGAGCGACCGCAATGATTGGTGACAACCAGGAAGCATGAATATATTTGAAATAGTTGTCGAAACCGACGAGCAGGCTTTGAGTCAGGTTGATGTCTTTAGCAGGGATAATCACACCTAATGCGAAAGTACCCAGAACGAAGATCAACACTGTGATAAGCGCACCGATAAATACGGCTTTCGGATAGTTTTTAGAAGGGGTATCTACGTCTTTTACGTGGATACCGCCCATTTCCATACCGGCATAAAACAAGAAGATACTGGCAGCAAGAACGACATTATCGAAGTTGGTAAAGTCGGGGAAGAAGCTACTGTTGAAATCCATATTGGAATGTCCGCCCGTTGCCAGATAAATGATTCCTAAGATAATCAACAATCCGGCCGGGATAATGGTACCGACCATACCACCGATTTTGGCTACTTTACCTACCCAGCTCATACCTTTCAGGGAGATGAAAGTGGCCAGCCAATAGATGATAAGTACGACGACGAGCGTATAATACTTATTGTTTGCCAATGACATGTCATGTACGTCATTCATTCCGATGAAAGCAATAGATACGGCACCAAACGTTAATACCGTCGGATACCAGATCGTACTTTCGATCCATTGCACCCAGATGGCGAGGAATCCCAGTTTCTTGCCATAGGCCTCGCCTACCCACCGGAACACACCACCCTGCTTATCCTGAAACATCGCTGCCAACTCGGCTGCAACGAGCGATGTAGGGATTAGAAAGACAATAGCTGCAAAAAGATAATAGAAGGCCGAACTCATTCCGTATACGGCCTCGGCTGGTAGTCCACGCAAGGATACTACTGCCGTAACATTCATGATAGCAAGGGTAAACACACCCAGCTTCACTGCATTTTTAATATTTGCCATAAGTTAAGGTTTTAAGTGAAAAATATTTTAAAGTCAGTGTTATAACAACATTTTGCGCGAGATGTTTCCGCAATCTCTTTCAAAGTTCGTTAATTAACATCGCCGGAACGGGATATTGTAACCCCCGATTTACCTGTTTCGAAACAATTACTTTTCTCGATTGTTTCTAAACAATCTAAATTATATGTGAACCATTTTATTATAAACTAAGTAGTTATGAAATCAGCGCTTTCAGATTTTATTTTCGGAAAAAAGGGGATTTATGGTATTCTTCACATTATTATATTAATAATGTCTCTTTTTCTGGTTATCAGTATCTCGGTGGATACTTTTAAGGGAATTCCGTTCTATACACAGTCTTCTTACATGAAGGTACAGCTATGTATCTGCCTTTGGTTTCTTTTCGATTTTGTGTTGGAGTTCTTTTTGGCAAAACATAAAGGACGCTATCTGCGGACACACTTTATCTTTTTATTGGTGGCTATCCCTTATCAGAATATCATCGCATATTATGGATGGACGTTTTCGGATGAGATTACCTACCTGCTTCGTTTCATTCCTTTATTAAGAGGAGGATATGCGCTTGCTATTGTGGTCGGCTGGCTGACTTACAACCGGGCTTCGAGCCTGTTTGTCTCTTATCTGACGATGTTGCTGGCAACAGTTTATTTCTCCAGTCTGGCATTTTTTGTGCTCGAGCATCGGGTAAATCCATTGGTGAATGATTATGGAGATGCCTTGTGGTGGGCTTTTATGGATGTTACTACCGTGGGGTCGAATATTATAGCGCAGACCGTGACCGGGCGCGTGCTTTCCGTTTTGCTGGCCGCCTTGGGTATGATGATGTTTCCTATCTTTACGGTTTATATTACAAATCTGATTCAACAATCCAACAAGCGTAGAAAGCAATATTACGAAGAGGAGGAACAACAGAAAAAGGCTTCCGCCCAAAAGGAATCGGCAGAAAAAGCTGTCGTACAGAAGGTTAATACATAATATGCTTGTGTGGCGGATAAAAACAGATAGAATGAGAGTAATTGTAATGTGTTGAAAATCAGCTTAGAAATACTTTTCTTAATAGTATTATTACTTTTCTTTATAAGCATGGAAGGAAAAGGGGAGGAAAAGTGGAATAACTTTCTATCTTTGTAGAAAAGAGACAGAGGCAAACAGTTGTTAGTTGTTGTCTATAAATGAATAAGTTCCACCTTATCCGGGTGAATAATAGTGACACTGATATGCTCATTTTAATTACTGGAGTTGCATAGGGGTAAATTTAATTTGTTGTATTTGATAATTAATACCGTTTGTATTGAAAATACTGGTGGGAGATCAAGCGGGAAATCAATGGGATAAGGAGGAATAGAAAAAGGTTACTATCGGGAGATAGTAACCTTTACCTACTTATAAAAGAGATCGAGAGAGAGTTTTAGTCAACAACGGTGATATGGTTGTTGCTAAACACATTTAATTCCAGCTTGTTCATGATGCATTGAATAGCTAACTGCGCTTTCACGGAGTTGCCCGATCCATCCAAAGGAGGAGCAAAGGCAGCAATACCGAACTGTCCGGGCAGTACACCCATCACACCACCGCCTACACCTGTTTTGGCAGGAATACCGGAAGTGTACATCCAGTCGCCGGTATGTTCATAGAAACCTACTGCGGCAATCATGGCAGTGATTTTAGGAGCCAGCGTGGCATCAAAAACTTCTTTCTTAGTCACCGGATTTACACCACCGTTGGCGATTGTGCCGGCTGCAATGGAAAGCTGCAATGCAGTCACTCCCAATGAGCACTGACGGGTGTAGAGGTCTAATGACATATCCGGATCATCATAAATCCGATTATAATTTTTCAGCAACCATGCGATAGAACGGTTGTTGAAGTTGGTATCCGATTCGGACTTGTACAATTCATCAATCAACTGTGGGGCGCTGCCGCATAAATCGGTCACGTTTCCTACGATGGCATCCCATTTCTTGGCAGAGTCGCCAATGGGCTGCACCATGCTGCAGGCGGAGATGGCTCCGGCGTTTACCAGCGGAGTAGACGGATGGTCGTTCTCCAGCAAGATGGCGATAATTGAATTGAAAGGTAAGCCTGTTGCATCGGCTCCAATCTTGTCCAGGATTTCTTTGGCACCATATTGGCGCAGTGCCAGAATAGCCGTATGTACTTTGGATACGGATTCTATACCGAAGCGGTAGTCAGTATCTCCCACATGGATGGTCTGCCCGTTGAGCAGGCAGACACTGATTCCAAAGAGATCTTTGTTGACATTTGCCAGGTAGGGGATATAGTCGGCGTTCTTGCCGCCGGTGTTAGTCTTTACCTGATCGTATGCCTCCTGTACCACTTCTTTCAATTGAGCGAGTGTTACTTTTTTATCCATAGATCTTTCTTATTTTTTTACGGTTTTACGACGACCACCATGGTTGAACATCTTAGCTTCTACTGGAAGATTCTTTTCTTGAGCCATACGGGTAGGGGTAGGATATTCCAGTTTTTCCAGTTCGGCGATAGCGTTGTTGATGTCGCCCAGTAGCATATCTGCCATATCGCGGCTGAATCCCTGGCGGACAACGACACGCATCACTACATAATCTTCCAGTTTGGAAGGCAAGGTGTAAGCAGGAACCATCCAACCGTGTTGAGACAGTTTGTCTTGCAAATCGTACAAAGTCCATTTGGCGTTCTTTGCATATTCCGGTTTCAGATACCAGATGAATAATGGGTTCACAACATCTTCAGAGTAGTTGACAAACGGAACCATCTTGGCTATTTCGCTGTGGATATATTTAGCAATTTGCAGGGAGTTGTACTGTACTTCTTTGTATCCTTGGAATCCTAAACGGATGAATTGATAATATTGTCCCAGGATTTGTGCAGCCGGACGAGAGAAGTTCAAACCTACCTGTGTAATGTTGGCACCCAGATAATTTACGCTGAATGACATTTCTTCGGGCAGATATTCTTTGCCTTTCCAGCAAACCCATCCGAGTCCCGGATATACCAAACCAAACTTATGGCCGGATACGCTGATAGAAAGTACCCATTTCAAACGGAAGTCCCATTTCTTTTCCGGATACAGGAACGGAAGGATGAAACCACCACTGGCGGCATCTACGTGGATAGGAATGTCATAACCGGTCTTGGCATTGTAAGCATCCAGTGCTTTGTCCAATGCTTCGACGTCATCATTCAGTCCAGTCCATGTAACACCTTGGATAGGCACGATACAGATGGTGTTTTCATCACACATTTTCAAAGCTTCTTCGGGGTCGAGAGTGGTTTTTTCGAGTGTCAAAGGCACTTCACGCATTTCAATCTGCCACAACTGTGCAAACTTTTCCCAAACAACCTGGAAACCTGTAGAAATAACAAAGTTTGGTTTATCAAACGGTTTGCCCTGTGCTTGTCTTTTCTTACGCCAACGTAACCAGGCAGCTACACCACCCAACATACATGCTTCTGAAGAACCGATAGCCAACGCACCGGTTTTCCAGGTATCTTTTTCAGGAGAGTTCCACAAGTTGGCAACGATGTTGATACATTTACCGTTCATCACTGCGATACGCGGATATTCTGTTTCATCAATGTAGTTGATGTTAATGGCCTCATTCATCAGCTTAGTGGCATATTCATCCATATAAGTGGTAACGAAAGTAGCCAGATTCAAACGTGGTTGGGTTTGAGCAAATGTTTCATCTTTCACCATTTGATAGGCGACTTCAGGAGTAGTAGGTCCATCAGGTATTTTCTCTACCGGAGAGGGTTGTAACATTCTGTCTGAACCAAATACATCGGTTTTTGCATCACCTTTTCTGAAATTTAAATCTTCCATACTAATTTGTTTTTTTAAAGGTTTAGGGCGATGGGGATTTTCCCCGTCGAATTTCCCACAACAACAGCAGATAGTTTTGAAAGTTTCCGGGTTTTACATTATTTGGCGTTTATTAAGGAGGAGGACGTCCTTATTGAAACGGCCCTATTCACCACAGAGGACGCAGAGGACACAAAGGTGAATCTTGTTCATTTCGGTGCAGAAATGAGCTAAATGATAATTTTGCGGAGTGCCCTGAAAGGGCTTAATTATATAGCGTAGGGCAACGCCCTACGTAAAAACGACAATCTGAATTTGCGCCCTGAAAGGGCATAATTGTATAC
>NZ_JADPLO010000092.1:0-18085 GCF_015667765.1 Bacteroides sp. 1001302B_160321_D4
GCTTAAAGATACAAAAAAGGCAACTAACTCGCAATGAATTAGTTGCCTTAAATTTTATTATTTTAGGAATATCCCTATTTATAAGTAGGATTTTAAGGAGATGTTCTTTTGTTCTTATGCGTTGATGGAAGAGGCTTTTCGGCCTCTTTATTTTTCGGTTATTTCAGTCCTTCCAATAGTCTCTTCAGAACGACAGTTGCCGAGATTTCACGATTAGCAGCTTCCGGAATAACGATTGATTGCGGGCTTTCGATCACATCGTCTGTCACAATCATATTTCTGCGAACCGGAAGACAATGCATGAAATAAGCGTTGTTGGTAACTGCCATTTGACGGTCGCTGACTGTCCAATCACGATCTTTACTTAATATCTGTCCGTAATTGTCGCCGGAATAAGCTGCCCAGTTCTTGGCATATATAAAGTCGGCTCCTTCGAAAGCCTTCATCTGGTCGTATTCTACTTTTGCGTTGCCTACAAATTGCGGGGCGAGTTCATAACCTTCGGGGTGGGTGATGACAAATTCGTAATCCGTTGCGTTCATCCATTCGGCAAAAGAATTGGGAACAGCTTGTGGCAATGGACGTGGATGTGGAGCCCAGGTCATGACCACTTTAGGACGTGCTGTTTTCTTGTATTCTTCAATGGTAATCAAGTCGGCAAAGCTCTGCAATGGGTGGCGTGTTGCCGCTTCCATCGAAAAGACGGGACGTCCGGAGTATTGGATAAATTGATTGATAATCGTTTCCTGATAGTCAAAGTCGCGGTTTTCGAAACGGGCGAAAGAGCGTACTCCGATGAGATCACAATAACAGCCCATCACCGGAATGGCTTCTAAGATATGTTCCGGTTTATCGCCATCCATAATTACGCCACGTTCGGTTTCCAGTTTCCATGCACCTTGATTGATATCTAGTACCATTACATTCATTCCCAAGTTGATTGCAGCTTTCTGTGTGCTAAGGCGGGTGCGCAGACTGGAGTTGAAGAAGATCATCATCAAAGTCTTGTTTCGTCCCAGTTCTACATATTTGAAACGATCTTTTTTAATTTCGAATGCTTCTGCAAGGGCTGATTTTAAATCGCCGATGTCCTGTACACAAGTAAATTTCTTCATACCATTTATCTTTTAATTCTTAATTTTCAATTAGTTTCGTTCAATACCTTGTTTGATTTTTAACGATAAAGGTATCGTCTCAATTTCTTCTCGTTTGCCCGTCTCCTTCGATGACCCATTTGTAGGAGGTGATCTCTTCCAGTCCCATCGGACCGCGCGCATGTAGTTTTTGCGTACTGATTCCGATTTCTGCTCCTAATCCGAATTGCGCTCCGTCAGTGAAGGCAGTAGATACATTGGTGTATACGCAAGCTGCATCCACAATCTTTGTGAATAAGGCTGCACGTTCCTTGTTTTCGGTAACAATACACTCGCTATGTTTGGAGCTGTTTTCCTGAATATGTCCTAAGGCATCTTCGAAGCTTTTTACGGTCTTGACAGCCATTTTATAATCCAGAAACTCTGTGCCGAAACTTTCTGCTTTGGCGTGTTCCAGGAGTTCGGCTGGATAGCGGCCTTCTAATGCTTGATAAGCTTGCGCGTCAGCATAGATAATGACATGGCTGTCTTTTAATTTCTCGCAAAGCATAGGGAGATCGGTCAGTCTCTTCTCATGTATAATGCTGCAGTCCAGCGCGTTACATACGCTAACCCTGCGTGTCTTCGCATTATGAATAATAGCTGCCCCCTTGTTTACATCTCCAAATTCATCAAAGTAAGTGTGACAGATACCTGCCCCTGTTTCAATAACGGGAATTTTGGCATTTTCGCGTACGAAATGGATCAGGCTGCTGCTGCCTCTGGGGATAATCAGGTCTACGTAACCCACAGCATTCAGCAATGCTGCCGTAGCTTCTCTATCAGCCGGAAGTAGTTCTACAATGTGTGGATTGATATTGAATTTCTTCAATACTTCGTGAATCACACTGATGATAGCCCGGTTGGAACAATCGGCATCACTTCCTCCTTTCAATATGCAGGCATTTCCACTCTTTAGACAAAGGGAGAAAACATCAAAACTGACATTCGGACGGGCTTCATAAATAATTCCTATCACTCCGAAAGGAACGCTGACTTTTGTCAATCTCATCCCATTGGGGCGAACACTTTCTTTCAACACTTTACCCAAAGGAGAGGGGAGTGTCGCTACATTGCGTGTGTCGGCAGCAATGCCTTTTAAACGTTCTTCCGTCAATTTCAACCGGTCGTACTTCGGATCATTTTTGTCCATCCGTGCGAGGTCTTTTTCATTCTCTGCAAGAATGAAAGGTGTTTCTGCAATTGCTGCGTCAGCTACTGCATTTAAAATCTGATTGATGATGTCATCATTCAGCAAGGCTAATTCCCGACTTGCCACCTGTACGGCAGCAAAGGTCTCGTTTAAATTTGTAGTCATTTGCTCCTTTTTTGCATTAAATGGAAAGATAAACTATGCAAATATAGTGAATGATGTGAATAAAACTTGTTGAAAACAGAAATAAATGTTGCTTTTGTGATGGTATATAGATTGTAGAGACATATAGTTCTAATTTCGTATCTCTTTTTCTGATTAGTTGAAAATTCATTTCGGTATAGAAATGAGGTAAACTCATACAATTATAATTCAAAAAAACTTCCGTAAACATTCTCAAGTATACTTATCCCTATGAGAAAAAATACTCATAGGTATGAGAAGAAATACTCATTATAATGAGAACTTTTTCTCATTGCAGTGAGAATATACCCTTGTTAGAATAGGCTGAAACAGCTCATTGCTGTTTCAGAAACAAGCTAATTTTAGTCTAAAATCGGATAAAACAGAAATTCTTATTATTAATTATTCAATGTATAGATAGTCATAATGTACTACCGGTTTCTTTCCATGCTTACCGATTGCTTCTTGCACCTGTTTGGAATCGCAGTTCACCTTTCCAACGCCCACTTGATTTCCTTGAAAGTCCATGATACGCACAATGTCATCTTTCTCAAATTCACCTTCAACGTGAGTAATTCCGATGGGGAGGATGCTGACAGCCTTTTCAGAGTTTAGAACTTCTGTCGCACATTCGTTGATGTGAATTTCTCCTTTGGCAAACCCCTCGCTATGAGCAATCCATTTTTTTACACTGGATACCGGTTCGTTTGAAGGGATAAAACGTGTACAAAGCGTTTCTTTCGGATGCTGAAGCAAATCTACCAGAATATTATCCCGTTTCCCGTTGGCAATAATCACTGTAATTCCTTCATCAGCTACTTTGCGGGCAATATTTGTTTTCGTCAACATTCCTCCCCGTCCGAAACTGGACTTAGTTGCCTGAATATAATTGGATAAATCTTTTCCGTGATCGATCTCCCGGATAACAAAAGAACCCGGATCAGCAGGAGAACCATTGTAAATTCCGTCGATATTACTTAAGATAATGAGAGCCTGTGCATCCATCATGGAAGCGATGAGTCCGGACAATTCATCATTATCAGTGAACATAAGCTCGCTGACGGAAATTGTATCATTTTCGTTGACAATAGGAATGACATTATTTTCAAGCATTACCGTCATACAGTTTTTCTGATTTAGATAATGGCGGCGGGTACCAAAACTTTCTTTCGTGGTTAACACCTGACCAACAGGAATACTATGCTCGCGGAAAAGTTCGTAGTAACGGTTGATGAGCTTAGCCTGACCTACGGCAGAAAACAACTGGCGTTGGTCTACACTATCGAGTTTTTTCTGTGGATGCACTTCACTGCGCCCGGAAGCAACAGCTCCCGAAGAAATCAGAATGATTTCCACCCCGGACTTATGCAATTCCGCTATCTGGTCAACAAGTGCCGACATACGGGTAACGTCCAGCGTTCCGTCTCGGCGTGTCAATACATTGCTTCCTACTTTTACTGCGATTCGTGTAAATTCCTGTTTCATTCCTACTAACGATTTGAAAGCACAAATATAGAGCTTTTTGCCGATATGTTACCAAAACAGGCTAAAAAGAATTATCTTTGCAGTCAGATAGAGAAAAGATAAGCAATGAAACATACAAACCCACAAGTAGAACAGATGACCTCTTTCATCGTAATGGATGTGTTGGAGAGGGCGAACGAATTGCAAAAACAAGGCATTGATATTATTCATCTGGAAGTTGGCGAACCCGATTTTGATGTGCCGGCCTGTGTGGCGGAAGCGGCAAAAGCGGCTTATGATCGTCATCTGACTCATTATACACATTCTTTGGGTGATCCGGAACTGCGACGGGAAATTGCCGCTTTTTATCTGCGCGAATATGGGGTAACGGTAGATCCGGATTGTATTGTTGTGACTTCCGGGTCTTCTCCTTCTATTCTTCTTGCATTGATGTTGCTCTGCAATCCGGATAGTGAAGTGATTCTTTCCAATCCGGGGTACGCTTGCTATCGCAATTTTGTGTTGGCAACGCAAGCCAAACCTGTTTTGGTTCCTTTGTCTAAAGAATATCTGCAATACGACATAGAGGCTATCCGTAAGTGTGTGAATCCGCATACTGCGGCTATCTTTATCAATTCTCCGATGAATCCGACCGGAATGTTGTTGGATGAAAAGTTCCTGAAAGAAGTGGCAGCGTTGGGAGTTCCTGTCATTTCAGATGAAATTTATCACGGCCTTGTGTATGAAGGGCGTGCACACAGTATCCTTGAATATACCGATCAGGCTTTTGTCCTGAACGGATTCTCTAAACGTTTTGCGATGACGGGGCTTCGGTTGGGTTATTTGATCGCACCTAAATCTTGTATGCGATCTTTGCAAAAGTTACAGCAAAATCTGTTTATCTGTGCGTCCAGTGTTGCCCAGCAGGCAGGGATTGTCGCATTGCGGCAGGCTGAACCGGACGTGGAACGGATGAAGCTGGTTTATGATGAGCGTCGCCGATATATGATTGCCCGTCTCCGGGAAATGGGTTTTGAAATAAAAGTAGAACCTCAAGGGGCATTTTACATTTTTGCTGACGCACGCAAATTTACTACCGACTCTTATCGTTTTGCATTCGATGTACTCGAACATGCACACGTCGGTATTACTCCCGGGGTAGATTTTGGTACGGGAGGCGAAGGATATGTACGTTTCTCCTATGCAAACTCATTGGAGAATATCCGTGAAGGACTCGACCGTATCAGTCGTTATCTTTCTCGGCCCGGCTCCTGATAAGTGCGGTGGCCGCTTCGTATTGATCCTCGGTGACAAGAACGGATACGGAAGGAGCGATATAGGGTGCCAGTGTACCCATAATCCCATCTTTGATTACGCAACGGATGTCATTGCTTTCTAATAGCCCTTTGATGATCTCGGCTTCCCATGGGGATCCGGAGAATACTTCTATTGCTTTGCTATAATCTTCTTCTTTCATGATCTTGCTTATTAGGGGTTATCTACAAATATAACAAAAAAGAGAGAGAAACGGTTACTTTTTTTCTTAAATTTTATTCGAGCGTGATGTGTTTTACACTAATCTGCTGTTTCAGGAAAGTAGAGGCCGATTCTGAAAACTTTTCTTCCGCTTCGGTCGTGTAAAACTGACAGTTCCCATTCTTCGTGCATTTTGCATCCATTTCGGGATGTCTTTTCAGATAGTCTTTCAGACTTTCCGCAACATACTCGCCTTGCGCAATTACACTGATATGCTCCGGAATATATTGCCGGATTTTGGGTAGAAGTATGGGGAAATGAGTACATCCGAGAATGACAGTATCTATTTGAGGATCCTTCGATAGCAATTGGTTGATGTACTTCCGGATAAAATAGTCTGCTCCTTCGTCCTGTGATTCATTGTTTTCAACTAGTGATACCCACATCGGACAGGCTGTGCCGCTGACCTGGATTTCAGGAAACAACTTGTGTATTTCCAACGGATACGATTCGGATTTGATGGTGCCTGCTGTTGCCAGTACACCGATATGCTGGTTTTTGCTTATCTCTCCGACACACTCTACGGTAGGGCGGATGACTCCGAGCACACGGCGAGCCGGATCGATGCCTGGTAAATCATTCATCTGAATACTGCGCAAAGCTTTTGCGGAAGCTGTATTGCAAGCTAATATAACCAGGTGGCAGCCCATATCAAATAGTTTGTTGACTGCTTGCCGGGTAAATTCGTATACGACCTCAAAAGAACGTGTTCCGTAAGGAGCACGTGCATTATCTCCCAAATAGATATAATCATATTCCGGTAATACTTCTCTTATTTTGTCTAAGATGGTCAGACCTCCGTAACCGGAGTCAAATACTCCGATCGGTCCGGGCGTATTGGATAGATGTTGCTTCATGACACACTTGATTTATATACGCAAATGTACGCCAAAAAAAGGGAAAGAGAAAGAAGGATCAACTTCTTTCTCTTTCCCTTTTGGTATTTCTTTATTCTTGCTCAGTTCCTATTTGATACCAAGATTTGCTTTTACCTTGCTAGTCAAGTTGATGCTCTGTGATTCGTTTACGTATGGAATCGAAGTTCTTGCCAGGTCGAAGATGTAGATTACCCCTTCAGCAGCGCCTACGGCTTTGATAGCATTGTCCAACTTCTGATAGATAGGAGCCATGGCATCATTTTGTGCTTTCGCCATTTGCTGTTGAGCATCTTGTTGGAATTGCTCTTGTCTTTGCATCATATCTTGCAATTCTTTTTGTCTTCTTTCAGCGATGTTGGGAGGAAGAGAATCCTTAGCGATAGCTTGTTGGAATTCCTGATATTTCTTGTTGAATTCTTCCTGCGTTCTCTGAAGTTCAGCAGTAAGTTGTTTTTCTAAAGTCTGAATGTCATTTTGAGCTTTGGTGAATTCGGGCATCACAGTGATGATTTCCTGTGCATTAATGTGGCCGAATTTCAGGTTCTGTGCAAATACACCCATTGGGAGTGCAAGCAACATTACAAGTGCAATTTTTTTTAGCATAGTTCTATAATTTATTTGAATGATTTTTAGTTATTTCCAGCTGCAAATGTATGAAATTAATTTGAATATCCTAATTTTCTTAGGATTTCATCACTAATATCTATGCGTGGATTTGCAAATATTATACCTGTAGCAGAGGCTCTGTCGATAATCAAATCATATCCATGTTGCTGTGATATAGCTTTCACGGCTTCATAAATATCGTCCTGAATCGGAGTAATCAACTTATCTCTCATCTTGGCTAATTCGCCTTCCGGACCGAAGTAGTTACGCTTCAACTCGGCTGCCGCTTTTTCTTTAGCTACGATTGCATCTTCTGTCTTTGTCTTTTGTGCGGCAGAAAGAGTGGAAGATTTTGCCTGGTAATCCTGGAACATCTTCTGTGCTTCTTTTGCCAGGGCTTCTACTTCGCTCTGGTATTTCTTCGTAGCTTCTTGCATTTGCTCATTAGCGCTTTGAGCTGCCGGAATATTCTTCATGATATATTCCGTATCGATCAGTGCAAACTTCTGTGCATTTGCCGCCATGCTGACAGCAAACAGCATCATGATTAATAGAACAGACTTTCTCATAACGTTTAGTTTTTGATGATACATTAGAATTCTTGTCCTAAGATAAAGTGGAATTGACTTCCTCCGTATTGTTTAGAACCAAATACTTTATCGAAACCGTAACCCCAGTCAATACCCATCATACCAATCATCGGCAGGAAGATACGAACACCGACACCGGCAGAACGTTTCAACTCGAATGGATTGAATTTCTTGATATCGTGCCATGCGTTACCAGCTTCTAGGAAACCTAACACATAAATGTTAGTACTTGTTTCCAGCATCAACGGATATCTTAATTCAATGCCGAGGCGTGCGTAAGCATAACCTTCAGATCCGTATGGAGTTAATGAGCTGTTTTCGTAACCGCGCAAAGCGATACTTTCAGTTGCATAAGTTGAATAACCGGTCATACCGTCACCACCCACGTCGAATGTTCCGAACGGAGATTTCTTGTATTGGTTGTAGTGACCTAACAAACCGAATTCAGTACGTGTCATTAACACCAGACATTTCGGATGTGCAATCGGGTCCATCAACGGAGTATACGTTTTGCCTTTGAATTTCCATTTGTGGTATTCTATCCATTTATGAAGTTTATTCATGTTGTCCTGGGTAATGCTACCTGTTTCAGGGTTACTATAATATCCCTTATAGTCTTTACCGTCCATCAATGAGTAAGGCGGTGTAAGCTGAACTGACAATGAAAAATCTGAACCTGAACGGGGGAAGATCGGGTTGTCAATAGAGTTACGTGCCAAAGTCAATGAAATGCTAAGGTCATTACATTTACCGTTGGTTACCGGGAAGTATTGCCAGTCGCTTAAGTTGTAGCGTTGGTAAGCTAATTCTGCAGAAAGAGTGAAATAGTCATCCGGCCATTTCAGACGTTTACCCCAACCTACGGAAAGTCCCCACATCTTGATAGACTTGTCCGGGTCATAATAGTTTTCGTAGTTGTTATAGTTACCGTAATTGTACATACCATAACCACCGTAACCACTATACATGCTGTTGTAGTAGTTGTTGAAATAGCTGGAATTGTAGTAACGGCTACTGATGTCTGTCTGTACAGAGAAGAAAGCCGATACAGAGAATGAGTTCGGACGTTTACCGCCAAACCATGGATCGAAGAATGAAATACTGTATGATTGGTAGTATTTAGCATTCGTCTGTCCGCTGATGGTCAATGTCTGTCCGTCACCTTGCGGCAGGATACCACGGTAGTTTTCACCCGGGTGTAACAGGTTGGCTACGGAGAAGTTGGTAAACTTCAAACTCAACTTACCAATGATACCCGTTTGTCCCCAACCGGCAGAGAACTCTACCTGGTCGTTGGCTTTGGAAGTCAAAGGCAAGCCTATGTCAACAGTTCCGTTCATCGGATCCGGTTGAATATCCGGTTGCAGTTTTTCCGGGTCAAAGTGGCCCATTTGCTGGATTTCACGCAAAGAACGCATCAAGTCTTCTTTGCTGAACAGCTGTCCCGGGCGGATACGAAGTTCACGGCGAACGACGTTTTCATACAAACGGTCGTTACCACTGATCTTAATCTTATTGATAGTAGCCTGACGGCCTTCATAGATTCTCATTTCGAGGTCGATAGAGTCGCCTACGATATTTACTTCTACCGGATCAAGGTTGTAGAAGAGGTAACCGTTATTGTAATATAAGTTACCGATAGCATCGTCGTCTGTAGAAACACGCTCATTCAACAACTTCTGGTTGTATACATCGCCTTTCTTCATACGAAGCAGGAAGTTCAACTGTTCCGACGGATAAAGAGTATTACCTACCCATGTCACGTTACGAAGATAGTATTTCTGACCTTCGTCTATATCCAAATATACATCTACTGTCTTTTCATCATATTGTGAAACGCTGTCTTTAACGATCATTGCATCACGATATCCCAGCTCATTATACTTGTCGATGATAAGTTGTTTATCTGCTTCAAAGTTTTCCGGCACGAATTTCTTGGTGCGGAACAAGTTTAGAAGTTTACCTTTCTCATTGGTTTTCTTCATTACTTTTTTCAGCTTGGAAGCCTTGATTGCAGTGTTTCCTGCAATGGTGATTTTGTGTACTTTGATTTTCTCCTTTTTGTCTATATCAATATCCACAATCACCTGATTCTCGCTGGAAGGATCGTCTTTCTGTGCGATGATTACTTCGGCATTTTTGAATCCCTTGTCATCAAAATAACGTTTGATCAATGTTTTGGCACGGTCTACGGTATTCGGAGTAATCTGCATACCTTTTACCATTCCTAGCTTGGCCTCAAGGTCGGTACGTTCTGACTTTTTCACACCGTGGTAGCGTACATCTGCGATACGTGGGCGTTGTGTCAGGCTGATTTTTAACCAGATTTTGTTGCCTTCTATTTTCTCGGCTGTGATTTGTACATTCGAGAACAAACCATGACGCCAATAACGTTTGATTGCTCCAGTGATTTCGTCACCCGGCACAGTAATTGTTTGTCCTACCGATAGTCCGGATAGTCCAATCAATACATAGTCTTCATAATTCTTTACGCCTTCGACTTTAATATCTGCTATCTCATACTTTTTGGGTGTTCCGGAGTATAAGATGACAGGTTTTGAGTCTTCATCAGTGTTAGCATTTTGCGCAACGCCTGTTGTCGCAAAGCAGCACAGGCAGACAAACGTTATGAATATAAAGGAAATACGATAATGCATTTATGTTATAATTTGATGTTTCGAGTTATATTAGCTGATCTGTTCACTGGTTTTGCCGAATCGGCGTTCCCTTTGTTGGTATTCCCAAATGGCTTTGTAGAGTTCTTCTTTGTCGAAGTCCGGCCAGAAGGTATCACAAAAATAAAGCTCCGAATAAGCACATTGCCATAAGAGATAATTGCTTAACCGGATTTCTCCTCCCGTGCGGATCAGTAAATCCGGGTCGGGCATAAAATTAGTATCCAGATGAGATGAGATACACTCATCGGTTATTTGCTCGGGAGATATTTCTCCCGTTTTTACCTGCGTTGCTATTTGCCGTACCGCTTCTGTTATTTCCCAACGGGATGAGTAACTAAGAGCTAGTACCATATACATTCCACTATTCTTGGATGTGCGTTCTATACATGACGTCAAACTTTTCTGAACTTCAACCGGTAACTTCTTGAAATCACCGATTACGTTGAAGCGAATATTGTTCTTCATCAGTGTCTCTTCTTCAATAGATTCTAGCAATAGATTCATCAAAGCCGCTATCTCGTCTTGCGGCCGATTCCAGTTCTCGGTTGAGAAGGTATAAAGTGTCAGGTACTTAATCCCCAGTCTGGCAGCATCTTCAGTAATATTCTGTACCGTTTCTGCGCCAGCACGGTGACCGTAAGTACGTTCTTCCCCTCGTTGTTTTGCCCATCGTCCGTTTCCATCCATAATGATGGCTACGTGTTGTGGTATCCGAGTTTTGTCTATTTGTTCTATATAGGACATCTTTTTATTTTAAACGTATACGTTTTTATTTCTTGGCATTTGCCAAATCAAACCATAGCTGATTAAGACGACCACGCCATACCTCTGAATCATGCTCATATGTGCGTGGTTCAGTTGTGGTTGCCTTTGTACTTTCTTCTTTCTCTACCTCTTCTTCAAAACTTGCACTTCCTTTACTAAAGATAATCCATAGATTTTGAGTGTCAGGATCTAGTACCATTGAATAGTTGGTTTTGCCTCTGAATTCAGGATCTACATCGGGATCTGGAGTTCCTCCTTTGCTCCAATCTCTATGGGGGAAAGAGAACTTAGGATTCGCCTTTTTCCAGAATAATCCTTGATTGGAAACATAAATAGAACTGAAGTCTTGACCAAATATGTATACTAAGTCATTATAATATATAATAGATGGTTGAGTGTATTTAGGGCAGTATGCAACAGAGGAAGTAGTTGAGAACTCAACCCATTTGTTTCCGTCATATGCCCATACAATGGTCGTTTCTAATTTACTGTCATCAGCCAAAGTCGCAGTTTCTGTATCTCCTACTAGAAGGACTGAATTAATATTTGTCGAAGACTTATATACTGTATAGGATATATTTTTAGTTGGAAATTTAGATGGCACTTTTCCTCCATTTTCAGCTTTATCCAAAGTCTCTTTTGGTACATCATTTGTTTGATAATAGAAATAGCGTTGGTTATCTGCTCCTTTCTTTATATAACAAATTCTGCTGACATCGTTATTAGTCAATGTGGCTAGTAGCAATTCCACTCCCTCACCAAACATCGTTGATTCATTCCATTTTTCTCCATCTGCAGATTCATATACTTTACCATCACCATTGGAGGTGGCATATAACATGGTTCTGCTTCTGTTGAATTGGAAGGCAATGATAGAAGTCGGAAGTTTGCCTTTTGGTAATCCCTCTATTTCTTTATACTCCCAACTGCCAAAGTTTGTTAAAGAGTTTTTGTATGCATATAACTTTGTGCCAACTACAGAGTATGTGAGAACTTCACTTCCAAAAATAATAGATTTTTGTTCTCCTACAATTTGGTCATCTATTTTATTCATATATTTCCACCTTAACGAATCCGGATCATAGTCATGCACATTTACTTTGATCTTGTATTCCTTAGTTTGATTAGGAGATATACCCGCTAATGCTTCTGTTGACCATACTTTTATAATAAGTTCTTTCCGAAGATCGATTGAATCATTAATGTTTAAGACAGAATCGTTTCCGCTTTTGTCCTTCATCGTAACGACACCTGATGCCGTTGTTAATGTTTTGATTAAAATCTTGTCAATGATGGTATCGGCATGAACAGGAAGAGAGTCTTCGTTATAGATTTCACGTGATAATTGGTCAATAGTGAATTTATAACTCCCAAGGCCTGCTGTGTCAAGTGCAAACGCATGTATAGTTGCATCCGGGCTATATTCGATGTTATTATCGTCATCAAGACATGACGTTATAACAAATGACACCATGAAAAAACTCGCAATGAATGATAAAAACTTTATTTTCATTTGAAAGATTGTGTTTATTTACAAGTTGCAAAAATAGAAACATTTTTTCCGATAATGAACATTACAGGTAAGTTTTATATAAAATTATAGATAATAACACTGTTTTTATCGACGTAAAACCCCCTGAATAGAACTATCTTAGCTATAATCGACGAACATAATGCCAAATTTGTCTTTCGAAGTGTTCTTCTATCGAATAACTAAAATTATCGTCCATTTGAGGTGCTTTAACACCGGAGTGTAATCGGCCGGGGCACTTTTCGATATAGGCTTCATCCCATAGCTCATTATCAATGAATGATTGCAGCAATTGCCTGCCTCCTTCCACCAATAATGATTGTATTTTTCGTTGATACAATGCTTCCATGATCTGTTTCAGTGGGTTATGGTTAAAGTTGATGGTGATATATGTGATGTTCTTTTTTTCTGGCTGTTGCTTTTCGGTAAAGATTAATGTAGGCACGTTGCCATCGAATATTTGTGAATCATTAGGTAGGGATAGCGTGCGATCTAACACAACGCGTATCGGGTTGTGCCCATACCAGTTGCGTACCGTAAGTGACGGATTATCCAATAAAGCAGTTCGCCTGCCTACCATAATCGCATCCGCCTCCGCTCTTTTTTTATGCACTAGCATGGAAGTAAGAGGAGAGGAGAGGACTACCGGTTTTCCGTCTGTACGTTCTATATCAATAAAGTGGTCGGCTGATTCTGCCCATTTCAGTGTAATGAAAGGACGGTGAAGCGTATTAAAAGTGATAAAACGGCGAATCAGCGATTTACATTCTTCCTCTAATACACCGACTGTCACTTCTCGTCCGGCATCCCGTAATTTCTGAATTCCCCGTCCCGCCACTTCTGAAAAAGGGTCTTGACAACCGATAACAATGCGTGGAATCTGCTTCTCTATAATAAGATCGGCACAAGGAGGCGTTTTCCCATAGTGGGAACAAGGCTCCAGACTGACATAAATCGTGGAACGTTTCAATAATGACTCATCTTTGACAGAACGGATCGCATTAACCTCCGCATGCGCCTCTCCACAGCGAATGTGGTAACCTTCGCCGATAATTCGCCCGTCACATACGATAACGGCCCCTACCATCGGGTTTGGAGATACGTTGCATAACCCATTCTTTGCAAGCTCAATGCAACGTCTCATGTATTTTTCTTCTTCCATTTTGGTGCTCTTCGCCATATTATTCTTACTTTTGCACTCCGAAATTGTGAAAATATGAATCGTATCACCGCTTACATTCGCCAATCTTTGCAGGAAATCTATCCACCGGAGGAGGTAAAAGCCCTTTCGATGCTGATTTGTTGCGACATGTTAGGTTTAGATGCGCTCGATATTTACATGGGCAAAGATATAATTTTATCCGAATGCAAACAGCGTGAATTAGAAAACATTATATTCCGTTTACAGAAAAATGAACCTATACAGTACATTCGTGGTATTGCGGAGTTTTGTGGAAGGAATTTTAAGGTTGCTTCCGGCGTGCTGATTCCCCGGCCGGAGACTGCGGAGCTTGTAGAACTAATAGTAGAGGAGAATCCGAATGCTCGTCGTCTATTAGATATAGGTACGGGAAGCGGATGCATTGCGATCTCTTTGGATAAAAAACTTCCGGATGCAGAAGTAGAAGCTTGGGATATTTCCGAAGAAGCATTAGCTATTGCTCGTAAAAACAATGACGCCTTGGAAGCTCGGGTGAGATTTCTACAAAGAGATGTTCTGGCCGATGACTGGGAAAAGATACCGTCTTTTGATGTTATTGTCAGCAATCCGCCTTATGTGACCGAAACGGAAAAGAACGAAATGGACGCTAATGTCCTTGATTGGGAACCGGGGCTGGCCCTGTTTGTTCCTGACGAGGATCCTTTACGGTTTTATAATCGTATTGCCCGTCTAGGAAGTGAATTACTCTTGCCGGGTGGGAAACTTTATTTTGAAATCAACCAGGCCTATGGCCGGGAGACAGCACACATACTTGAAATGAACCAATATCGTGATGTTCGTGTTATAAGAGACATATTTGGAAAAGATAGAATAGTTACAGCTAACCGATGAGTGCACAATTAACTGATGAAGAGGCTTTAAATCGCGTAGCCTCTTACTGCTCCACTGCCGAGCATTGTCGGGCAGAAATAAATGAGAAGTTACAACGTTGGGGAATTGCCTATGATACCATTGCGCGTATTCTTGACCGACTGGAATCAGAGAAGTTTATCGATGATGAACGTTTCTGCAGAGCTTTTGTGAATGACAAGTTCCGCTTTGCCAAGTGGGGGAAAATGAAAATAGCCCAAGGGCTTTATATGAAGAAGATCCCATCTGATGTGGCATGGCGTTATCTGAACGAGATTGATGAAGAAGAATACCTTTCTATTCTGCGTGACCTGCTGGCTTCCAAACGGAAAAGTATCCATGCAGCAGACGATTATGAATTGAATGGAAAGCTGATGCGATTCGCTATGAGTCGTGGTTTTGAACTGAAAGATATTAAGCGTTGTATCGACATTCCCGATGAAGAGGAACAAATTGACTGAAAAAATAAACGGATTCTTCTTTTTATTCTCGTTCAATTTCTGTACTTTTGCGGCAAATAATTAATAGTTAGTTTAGTTATGAAAAACTTAGAGAGACTATTTGCGGAGAAACTGTTGAAGATTAAAGCTATTAAACTTCAACCCGCTAACCCTTTTACATGGGCTTCTGGATGGAAATCCCCCTTTTACTGTGACAACCGTAAAACTCTGTCCTATCCTTCTCTTCGTAATTTTGTGAAGATTGAAATTACACGTCTGATATTGGAACGATTCGGACAGGTGGATGCGATTGCTGGTGTGGCTACAGGTGCTATCCCGCAGGGAGCTTTAGTGGCTGATGCATTGAATCTGCCGTTCGTGTATGTTCGTTCTACCCCCAAAGATCATGGATTGGAGAACCTGATTGAAGGTGAACTTCGTCCGGGTATGAAAGTCGTAGTCGTAGAGGATTTGATTTCTACAGGTGGTAGTAGTTTGAAGGCTGTTGAAGCAATTCGTCGCGATGGTTGCGAAGTGATCGGTATGGTTGCAGCTTATACGTATGGATTCCCAGTAGCAGAAGAGGCATTCAAAAATGCGAAGGTGACTTTGGTAACGTTGACCAATTATGAAGCAGTGCTTGATGTTGCTCTTCGTACAGGTTATATTGAAAAAGAAGACATACAGACATTGAACGAATGGCGTAAAGACCCTGCTCATTGGGATGCTGGAAAATAAGATTCATTTTTTGATCAAACATATTTGGTAAAAAGAACTGTTCGGACAATATTTGGCCGGATTGTTCTTTTTTTGTTTTATACTAATAGAAGTTTATGAGTAATTTTGAGAGTAGTGTCAAGGTAATACCTTACAGCCAGGAGCGCGTATATAATAAACTTTCGGATTTAAGTAATCTGGAAGCAGTCAAAGACCGTTTGCCAAAAGATAAGGTGCAGGATTTGAGTTTTGATTCGGACACGTTGTGTTTTAGTGTTTCCCCTATTGGGCAATTGACTTTGCAAATTGTAGAGCGCGATCCTTGTAAATGTATAAAGTTGGCAACAACTAACTCTCCTCTTCCTTTTAATATGTGGATTCAACTGGTTGAAACTGCAGAAGAAGAGTGTAAAGTGAAGGTTACTATCGGAATGGATCTTAATCCATTTATGAAAGCAATGGTGCAGAAACCTCTCCAGGAAGGTTTGGAGAAGATGGTTGATATGCTGGCAGTTATTGAATATTAAACTTTTTTTTATGGCACAGAAACTTTGGGAGAAGTCCGTACAGGTAAATAAGGATATCGAACGTTTCACGGTAGGTCGTGATCGTGAGATGGATCTTTATTTAGCCAAGCATGATGTGCTTGGTTCTATGGCTCATATTACGATGCTTGAAAGCATTGGGTTGTTGACGAAAGAAGAACTGGACCAGTTGCTGGTGGAATTGAAGAGTATTTATGCCTCGGCCGAAAAAGGTGAATTTGTGATAGAAGACGGGGTGGAAGATGTACATTCGCAGGTAGAATTGATGTTGACCCGTCGTTTGGGTGATATCGGAAAGAAAATACATAGTGGTCGTTCCAGAAATGATCAGGTTCTGTTGGACTTGAAACTTTTTACCCGTACGCAAATTAAAGAGGTTGCCGAGGCAGTAGAACAACTTTTTCATGTCTTGATCCGTCAGAGCGAACGATATAAAAACGTTTTGATGCCGGGATATACACACCTGCAGATTGCAATGCCTTCTTCTTTTGGCTTGTGGTTTGGTGCCTATGCCGAGAGTCTTATGGACGATATGCTGTTTTTGCAGGCAGCATTTAAAATGTGTAATCGTAATCCGTTAGGTTCAGCAGCTGGATATGGTTCGTCTTTTCCTTTGAACCGTACCATGACGACTGACTTATTAGGTTTTGATTCAATGAATTACAATGTTGTATATGCTCAAATGGGGCGTGGGAAGATGGAGCGCAATGTTGCTTTTGCATTGGCTACGATTGCCGGAACAATCTCCAAATTAGCTTTTGACGCCTGTATGTTTAACAGTCAAAACTTCGGTTTCGTCAAGTTGCCCGATGACTGCACCACAGGATCCAGCATTATGCCTCATAAGAAGAATCCTGATGTGTTTGAACTGACACGTGCTAAATGCAATAAATTGCAATCGCTTCCCCAACAGATTATGATGATTGCGAACAATCTGCCTTCCGGCTATTTCCGTGATTTGCAGATTATCAAAGAAGTTTTCCTTCCTGGTTTTCAGGAATTGAAAGACTGTTTGCAGATGACAACCTATATCATGAATGAAATAAAGGTAAATGAACATATTCTTGATGATGACAAATACCTTCTTATTTTTAGTGTGGAAGAGGTAAATCGTTTGGCACGTGAAGGTATGCCTTTCCGTGATGCATATAAAAAGGTAGGTTTGGATATTGAAGCAGGTAAATTCTCGCATACTAAAGAAGTACACCATACTCATGAAGGTAGTATTGGTAACCTCTGTAATGCAGAAATCTCCGCATTGATGCAGCAAGTGATCGATGGATTCAACTTTTGTGGAATGGAGAAAGCGGAGAAAGCACTGCTTGGAAGATAAAATAAACTTTCGGAGGATAGTTTTTTAAACTTTCCTCCGAAAAGATTTGGCAGAAACAAGTAAACTACTTATCTTTGCACCCGTTGAAAAAACGCGGAAATAGCTCAGTTGGTAGAGCATAACCTTGCCAAGGTTAGGGTCGCGAGTTCGAGTCTCGTTTTCCGCTCTTTCTTTGAAAGGATGCTCGAATGGTGGAATGGTAGACACGAAGGACTTAAAATCCTTTGGCCATTGCGGCTGTGCGGGTTCAAGTCCCGCTTCGAGTACGAGTATTCTTTATAAGGCTTCATGAATCATTGATTCATGAAGCCTTTTATTTTTATGGGTGTATAATATACATTTTATTTATTTTCTGGAAAGCTCTATATGATAGCTGCTTGGAAGAAATAAACCAAAAAAGAGTTATAATATTTTTTTATTGTGTTATTAATCTTTTATTTTGCTTTTAGATTATGATTTAAT
>NZ_JADPLO010000093.1:0-17966 GCF_015667765.1 Bacteroides sp. 1001302B_160321_D4
CCTACGCTATATAATTAAGCCCTTTCAGGGCACCCCAATAAATATATAATTGTAAGGCTTTCAGCCTAACCGATAAATTCTCATTTAACCGATAAATTCCCATTTATTATAGGCTGACAGGTTCGTATTTCAAACCAAATACATCGGCTACAGCTTTATAAACGATTTTTCCTTCTACAATATTCAGTCCAAGAGCCAATGCCGGATTATCTTTGCAGGCTTTTTTCCATCCCTTATTTGATAAAGCGATCACGTAGGGGAGGGTAGCATTAGTCAGTGCAAGAGTGGAAGTATAAGGTACGGCTCCCGGAATATTAGCTACTGCATAATGAACGATTCCGTCTACAATATAGGTCGGTGCACTGTGGGTGGTTGGGTGAGAAGTCTCGAAGCATCCTCCCTGGTCAATTGCTACATCTACTAATACTGTGCCGGGTTGCATCATCGAAAGCATCTCTTTAGTAATCAGATGTGGTGCTTTATCGCCGGGAATCAATACGGAACCGACAACTAAATCAACATCCGGCAATTCTTTTCTGATTCTTAGTTCGGATGCATACAATGTCTTTACATTCTTAGGAAGTGTTTCACTCAAATAGCGCAAACGTGCCAGATTTATATCTGTGATAGTGACGTCTGCCCCCATTCCCGCAGCCATTTGTGCAGCATTGCTACCTACGATTCCGCCACCTAAAATTAATACTTTAGCCGGTTTAACACCTGGCACACCTCCCAAAAGAATACCTTTTCCACCTTGCGGCTTTTCCAGGAAACGGGCACCTTCCTGAATAGACATACGTCCGGCAACTTCGCTCATCGGAATTAATAAAGGTAATGTGTGGTCTGCTTCTTCTACAGTTTCGTAAGCCAAGCATATTGATTTGTTGGAGAGCATGGCAAGGGTTAACTCCCTGTCGGAAGCAAAATGGAAATAAGTGAATAGTAACTGTCCTTTTCTTATTAAGTTATATTCAGTGATTATCGGCTCTTTCACCTTTACGATCATCTCGGCAGTGGCGTAAATATCTTCTATTGTTGGCAGGATATGTGCGCCGACAGCTTGATATGCTTCATCCGGAAAACCGCTATTTATTCCCGCTGTATGTTGGATAAATACCCGATGCCCTTGTTTTACCACTTCAGCCACTCCCGAAGGTGTCATGCCTACACGGTTCTCATTGTTTTTGATTTCCTTTGGTACTCCGATAATCATAATGTTGCGTATTAAAGATTTAACATGTTCGAAAGTACGAAACATCCCCTTACGTTGTTGTTCGTAAGGGGATGTTTTAGAACAGAATGTCTTCGCGTGTTGAGATGAATAAATGCGTAGAGTGGTTGTTTTATAGACATTCACTGCCCTGCTTGTTGATTTTCATGCTTTTTCCATAGAGACCCACTCGAGCTATGTTGTTATAAAAGGGTTCTGCAATATCGTACTTAAAAGGAAGTACTTCTTCATTGTCTTTGTTTATATACCCCCACTTGGACGACTGACTTTCAATACAAACAGCAGCCAATCCTTCAGAGAAAGAGCGTCCATTATCATATTCCAGGGGAATGACAACTTCTCCTTTCTTGTTAATGAATCCTACTTTGTTGTGTAGTGAGACGAGGGCTAATCCTTCCGCGAATTGTTCTATTTGACTGTAAGTCGGTGGAAGAATGTAGTTTCCTTGTCTGTCAATCAATCCCCATAATCCATCGTGGCATACCCGTGCACATTCTTGTTCAAACGAGTGAGCGGCTGTGTATTTAAACGGAATCTGTATTTGTCCGGTATGGTCGATGAATCCGTATTGAGAATTGAGTACTACCATCCCTAATCCTTCTTTAAAAGAGAAAGCCCGTTCGTACATTAGAGGAATGACAACGTCATATCCTTTATTGATGTATCCCCATTGGATTTTTCCTTTTACCGGAGCCAATCCTTCGGAGAAACGGCCAATTGCCGAGAAGCGCTTTTTCTTATTAGCTACCCCATAAGCTAAAAAAGAAGCGAAGAACTTTGTAATAGTGCTGCTCATTACCTTTATTGTTTGTGTGGTAAGCGTCCGGATACCATATATATACAAGAGAAGCGTGGACGTCGTTAGTTCATTCTATTCAAGGCTCTGGTAAACCTATTGGGAAATGAACAACAGAGTCCACGCCCTTGCATATAACAAAGACGTGAACGCTTAGTTGCCATTATCTCCCCAATTAAAGAATTTACCAGATTCTGAATAGAGATAATATTCTAAACGCTTCTACGTTATTAATCGTAATAAGTCGCTACAAAGATACGGATTTCTTGTTAAAGAACAATGCTTTTAGGGGATAAAGATTTAATGGTGAATGAGGTAGGTGTACAAAATGAGAAATGGCTAATAGATAGATTAAAAAAAGCTCCTTTTACGCTTTAGGTAAAGGGAGCTTTTTAGTCTATGATGTCAGGCGGTTTGTTTCTATGAAAAATGCTTGGTTATTAGTTTAAAAGTCCGGGATTAGCATCAATTGCATCTTGTGGAATACGCAATGTGTAACGGGAATCATCTTGTACAAGTGTGTAGGTTACATCTTCAATTTCTTTTTTGATTTCCGGTCGGGTAGTTCGGCGTAAATCAAACCAACGATGGCCTTCAAAAGCAAGCTCGCGAGCACGTTCTTTCAGAATTTCTGTGACTAGCTTTTCTTGGCTCATCGCATTTATTTCATTCTTTTTCTGCTCATAACCTTCTGATGTATAACGATTCTCTATTAGTTTCAAGAGCCGGGTACGTGCTTCAGGTAATTTGTTTAAATGTGCAGCAGCTTCTGCTGAATTTAAATAAAGCTCTCCGGTGCGGAAAGTACATTTGAATTTAGATTCACCACTTTTGATGGAAGTATAATTTCCATTTTTATTTGCTTGATAATACTTGTTTGGACGTAGATCTTTTCCTTCCTCATATTCTTGTAAAAATGAAGGGTAAAGTAAGAGTGATCCGGCATAATCGCTATTTGGAAAAACTTCATAGGCAGTGATCATTTCTACAGATGTAAATTCATTAGGAAGTTTGCCTCCTTCATCATTTAGGTTTACCAATGTCGATTTTCCGGCTAATACACGTTCCGAAGCTTCATAAGATTTGCTCCATTCACCCATGTATAAATATACCCGTGATTCCATAGCATCTACTGATAATGTTGAAAAACGGTATGAATATTGAATTTCCCATTCTTTTTTATTAATCAGTTTCCGTGCTGTTTCTATATCAGATAAAATAGAGGTATATATTTCCTTTACAGTATTTCTTGATGGTATTTCTTCTAAATCAGTATTGAGTTTTAGAGGAACTGCTTTGGTTTCTAATGCTCCGGTAGCTGTATAAGGTTGTCCATAAAGATTGACCAATATGAAATGCATATATGCTCTCATGAGGTAAGCTTCTCCAACTAATTGATTAATATCTTCTTGGCTTCCTTCTGATATTTCATCTTTTTTATCGATGATTGCGTTGGCATAATAGATATTGGTATAATAGGCCGCCCATCCAAATTGTCTCGTACTTGCATTCGGATTAACATCATTCCATTTTTCAACATCTCCTAAAGAATTTTTGGAAGTGGCATCAGACTGTAATATGGTTGCGATATCTGTTCTGATTTCGCATATTCCTCTGTCATTGAGTGCTGTATTGTAAGCTGTTGTGAATAAAGCTCTGTATTCAGCTAGCGTATTGGGAATTACTTGGCCTACTGGTTGTATGTCCAAATAACTATCACAGGAAGATAATAACAGGCTTCCTATTAATGTGAATATATAATATATTTTCTTTGTCATAATATATTTTTTAAAAGTTAAGACTTAGATTGAAGGTAATGGATTTGGGAACTGGGGTAGAGTATAGGTTGCCCATTGATTCCGGATCCATATAATTATCATAATTAGAGCTGATAACGAATAGGTTACGAGCCTCTAATCCTACAGTTGCTCCGCCGATACTTAGTTTATGAAGCCATTCGGATGGAACCCGGTAAGCAAGACGTATATTTTGTAGACGTACAAAGCTTAGCTTTTTTACCCAGATATCCAGTGATCTGTAAATGTCATTTCGAGTACTGAACAAGTAGTAGTCGGCCGGATTGTAATTGTACGTTGCTAATGCAGGGAACTTTCCTGTTGTATTTTCCGGTGTCCATCTATCCAGTATGTCTCTATTCATATTGCGCCCTGGGTCTAAGTCAGATACATTATAACTTGGAGTTGTTTTTACGTGTGCTCCAAAATTATATGAAAAATTCAGATTCAGTTCCCAATTTCGGTAATTGAACGTATTTAGAAAACCGCCCGTGTAGGGAGCATCTGACGTTCCAACATAGCTGTAAAAGTCTCTTTGTTCTTCAGTACTTGGTCCTATTTGGTAAGTGCCAAGACCATCTTCATTCGATGTCATTCTGAATAACTCTTCTACAGTGACAGCTTTTCCCTCTTTATTCTCAAGATAGATTTGTCCTGTATCAGGATTTATACCTTTTGTTTTTAGTGCAAAGATTGCACCTACGGGATATCCTTCCAGACTAGGAGTCACTTGGCTTTTATCTGTAAGTACTTTTAGTACTTTATTTTGATTATATGCGAAGTTGAAAGTAGTGTACCAAGAGAAGTTTTTAGTGGTGATATTACGTGTCTGCAGGTTTATTTCTACACCTTTATTTTCCATACTAGCCCAGTTTATAGACATATTAGTGAATCCATTTTCTAAAGCTAATGCTTTAGAACCAATTAAGTCTGTTCCTTTTCTATAGTAGTAATCTACACTAAGATTGATGGCTTGATTGAGTACAGAAAAATCTATTCCTAGATTGTAAGATGCTGTTTTTTCCCAGCGTAATTTACTGTTGGGAGCACTATTGATAATAATATTTTCTTCACTGTAACCTGGTAAAATATTCACATTATCATATTTTCCGACTAGGAATGGAGAGGTTCCCTTATCAATATTTCCTTGTAAGCCATAAGAAAGGCGAAGAGCTAAATTATCAACCCATTTGTATTGTCTAATGAACGACTCATTTGATAAACGCCATAGACCACTTACCGAATAGATTGGTAAGAAACGGTATTTCTTATCTACTCCGAATAAATCAGAACCATCCATGCGCACACTTCCTCCCAATGTATAACGATTCATTAAAGTATATGAACCATTGGCAAAGAAAGAAGCAAAAGCGTTTTCCTTGTACGATTTAGTTTTTAGATTCCAATCATTGGCTTGTGCTTCATCTTTAAATATGAGATTCTGGAATGTTAGTTTCTTGGGATCATATCCGTATCCGGTTGAGGCTTGGTTGTCTGCCCAGTTTTTGCGAATTTCCGAACCAGCCATTATTTGTATATCATGTATATCCCCAAATGTGTTTTTGTATTCTCCTTGGATTTTCCATGTGAGTTGTGAGGTTGTACTATTAGTTGTTTTAAGCATGCCTCCTTCTGGTATAAGATAGGTTTGTACACCATTTTTCCAATATTTATTGGTTTCACGTATATTCCTAATATTATATGAATTTATCCCGGCATATTCTTCTTGCGACAATTGATCCCATTGCACACCAATCTGTGAATAAACTTTCCACTGATCGTTAAAACGTAGCTGAACATCAAAGATAGAATTGATGGCTGTGGTGACAGATTCTTTATTGGTGTTTGCTCGTTCTTCGAATATATTAAAGCCTTGCTTTTCATCTGTTTCATTACTTCTGACTACGTCGTAATCGTAAAGGTAGTTTCCTTGTTCGTCAAACGGAGCAAAGTAAGGGTTGGCGATACGTGAATAATATATAGGGTTAATAAGTCCGTAAGTATCAGTCATAAATGTGTTATTCTTGCGTCTGTTGGCAAAAATAGACATTCCAATTTTTAATATTTTGTTGATTTGGTAAGACGTTTTACTGGTCAGATTAAAACGGCTCATGCTTACACCTGGTACATTTCCGTTTTCTTTGACATAACCAAGTGAGTTGTAATAAGTAACCTTTTCGCTACCACCAGAAATGCTAAAGTTATATTCTTGCGTAAAAGCATCTCTGAATAATATGTCATTCCAGTCTGTATTGATTGTTTTCAGTTTGTTTATAGCATTCTGTGCTTCAGGTGTAAGCCCGCCCCACCCTTGTTCTTTATAGATGTCTATTAAGTTATATTGCTTCATGATGGAAGCAACTTTTCCTTTTTCAGGAAATACGGGTATCGGATCTGTTAATCCCCATAATATGTCAAACCGGGCTTCTTTTAATAATTGAAGTTCCAAATCGACTTTCTCTTCCGAGTTTAGTAAGTTGAGTCGTGAAGTATTGAGATTTGGAGTATAAGTCAATTTAGTATTGAAGTTAATAACAGGTTTTCCGGTTTTTCCTCTTTTGGTTGTTACCACAATTACGCCATTTGCAGCACGTGCACCATAGATAGCAGTAGCAGCTGCATCTTTTAATATCGTAATACTTTCAATGTCGTTTGGACTTAAACCTGCGATAGAAGATTGTGACATATTTACGATGTCATTATCGTTGTCTTTGTTGATTTCCGGAATATCAGTCCCTTCCAAAGGTATTCCATCCAATACCCACAACGGGTCTTGTGTTCCATTCAGTGAAGCCGTGCCACGAATACGAATACGTGCTGGAGCTCCCGGTGCACCGGAAGTTGTCGTTACAGCCACACCGGCGATTTGTCCCGCTAATGCCTGGTCGATACTTTTTGCAGCACCTACCATTCCATCTGTTACATCTACTTTGGCAATGGCAGCAGTCAGTTTACGACGTTCCAGTTCTTGATAACCGGTTACTACGACGTCTCCCAATGTGTGTGCAGAAGCTTGAAGTACAATACGATAAGTATCTTTTCCTGCTTGCAAAACGATGTCTTGTTCTTCAAATCCGATATAACTACAATGTAACCTAGTCACCTTTTCCGGAATGGAAATGGAGAATTTACCATCCATATCAGTGATAGTACCTAGAGAAGTCTGTGATGCTCCGGCCTTTTTTAAGTCATCTGCGTTAACATATACGGAAGCGCCGATCAGAGGTTCATTATCTTCACCGGATATAACGACTCCGGTGATTGTACGATTAGCAGCGCTGGCAAAGGCCAGCGCATTTGCAAAGAGGCATATAAGAATGCACAAGTATTTTTTTCTCATTAATGTAGATAGTTAAAGTAATAAGTGGTTTTATTTGATTCCTAAAGCAGTATTAATACGCAGAATCATGTCCTCATAATGATAGCGTGCAGCAGTATCGGAAGTTCCGAGACGGTTCTGCAACAACTTCTTGATACGTAGTAATTCACCGCGTTTCACAGAGATAGCATCTGAAATACGGTTGAGCTGGCTGCCATAGAAATTGAGCACACGTGGAGCACCCATCCGGTCTTCCTGACGAAGTGCACGTTGTTCGGCAGCGTAACAGCTACAGAAAGGAGTAGCGTGGTCAAGCAAGAAATGCTCGTTGGCAATCTTCTTGTTGATTTTAACGGCTTCAGGTTCTGCAGCGGCTGTAAGTAATGCATCGAGGAAGTTTTTCTGCAAAGAACGTTCCATAACATTAGGGATACCACCGCGTTCGGTAACACCGAAAATGTTCTTATGAAGTCCGTCCATAAGTTCCACTACTGTAAAGGCCTTCTTTCCGTTGACAGATTCATTCTCTATCATACGCATCAAACGAGTATTGCCAAGTAAATCCCAAAGGATATAGGCTTGGGCGTTCTTTAAGATTTGTGTAGGAGCATTTTCCTGTTTTCCGATGGGGGTATTGCGAAGTAGATAAGTATATTGCCCCACTTCCGTGTCAAACAGCCATTTAGGGTATGTCAAAACTTCATCCATCAGAAATTTCAGTGAAGCTTGTTGTTTCTCTTTCTCTACGAATGTATAAGTTTTAACGCCGTCTCCTACAATTGTATTTTCAATGTAGATGCCACCAATATTGGCAAGGACATGATATAAATAGTTGTTCCATTGGTTGATTACAGCGTAGTAGAGGCGAGATGCTTCTTCATAAGTTTGTCCCTTCTCACCGGTAGTAGTCCATTGAAGAATTTGTGGAACGATACGTTTCAGATTCTCAATGCCAAGTAAAGAAGAGCGAACCGGATCATCACCTAAATCTTCGTTCTGTGCACGTGGATCTACCGCATCGCGGACATCCTGTGCTTCACTATATTTATAAAGCCGATCAGTATGTTTGCTCAAGAAATCGAATAAAATATCCTTTTCTTCTTCCGGAGTACTCTTTCCGTACCAACGATATCCATATTCGATAGCAAACATATCGTATGGACCGATATGCGGAGAAAGAACTTTCACGCCATCTCCAGGCTGTGCGATATAATTGAATCGTGCATAATCCATGATGGATGAAGCGGTTGAGTTCATTCTGGAAGTGAATGCTTCGGAACGTAATGAATCTGTCGGGAAAGCCCATGAACCCATCATATTGTGGCGGAGTCCTAAAGAGTGGCCTACCTCATGACAGGCGACGAATCGAATGGCATCTCCCATCAAAGCATCAGGCAATTGTACATTACGTGCTTCCGGACACACTGTTCCGGTCTGGACAGTAATCCATTCACGTACCATAGAAAGCACATTGTGCCACCACATAATATCAGCTTCCAGGATTTCTCCGGAACGGGGATCTAACAGAGAAGGTCCCATTGCATTTTTCTTTTCCGAAGCAGCATAAGTCAGTACGGAGTAGTTGACATCATCCATGTCTACATGCATACTGTCCGTGATTTCTTTGGCGATAATCGCATTCTTGAAACCAGCCTTTTCAAAGGCAATCTGCCAGTCCTCGATACCTTTCTTAATGTACGAACGCCATTGGTAAGGAGTTGAATTATCAATGTAGAAGACAATCGGTTTGGCAGGTTCCACCATCTGACCTTTCAGATAAGCCTCCCGATCTTCCGGTTTGGGTTCCATACGCCAGCGGGTGATATACTGTGTCTTATCCGTACGCTGCTGCGCATCACTGAAACTTAATAACGGATTCGTGAAATAACCGACCTTCTGATTGTCGAATCGTCCCATCATCGGCTTCTCGGGCAATAAGAGAATAGAAGAACTAACTTCCACCGTTACATAAACAGTAGTAGTACCTTCCGTTACCCGGGTAGTCAACTCGGAAGTTGCCACGACATTGTTTGAAAAGGATTTGATGGATAGAATACGTGATAAATTCTTGATAGCCGAAGTACCCAGATTAATATTGGTAAATACGTTATTGATACTGGTTTCCGTACCATCATAAATATCATTCACCTTGATTACTAATGCCGTAGAATCTGCATTGACTGCTTCGATCTTGAATGCGGCAATCAGCGGAGAGATAAAATTATCCTTTACCGAACGGAAGATAGCGTCCGTTTGGGGGGCCAGAGGTAATGGACGTTGTTGGCGTAACATTAGTTTGCCCGTCGCTTTGTCCCATTCCATGCAAACCATCTGGTTTTCATAGTTTACTCCGCGGTTTACGCCCGCATCATTAAGTTCGGCAGGAACTCGTTGCAGCTTATTGACAACTAATAAGTCACGTCCCAAAAGTGAGGTGGGAATTTCAAAATAATAATCATTCTTCTTTTGATGTACAGCAAACATCCCTTTGGTCGTTTTACTGTCTTCCACTAATTTCTCGTAGTCGCTTTTACTCTTCTCTTCTTTCTCTTCTGGTTTTTTCTTTTTCTTTTTAAACCAACTCAGATTTTCTGTAGCGGGGGTAGTTGCAAATGCCGAGAGCGCTTCTCCACTCAGCAATATACATGCAATGACCGCTGCCATTACTTTTACATACATTCTCATTGAGTTTCTAACTTTTAATTATAATTAAAAAACGGCTACAAAAGTACTAATATAAATAACATAATGACTACTAATTTGCAATGAATATAACATTAAAAAGAAATATTAACTAGTATCTACGGTCATCATTCTCCTCGGATATTTCATAGTTTAGTGGGAATAGTGTACATTTGCGGGAGTAAAAAAGTGAACGGAATGATGAGACGATATATCACTGCTTTGATGTTGGCTTGCTGCATCGGAGGGTATGGACAAGAGAAGAAGCAAGTAACCTTTGTACCTCCTTTTGACTTTCCTCTTACATTGAGTGGGAACTTTGGAGAAATCCGCTCCAATCACTTCCACGGCGGACTGGATTTTAAGACAGGCGGAGTTATCGGTAAACCCGTTCGTGCTCTCGCTGATGGCTATATTTCGCGTATTCGCGTCACGAATGGTTCGGGATATGTACTTGATGTCTGTTATCACAATGGCTATTCAACGATCAACCGCCATTTGAGTGGTTTTGTTTCTCCCATTGCCGAAAGGGTGGAGAAACTTCAATATGAAGAAGAAAGCTGGGAAGTAGAGATTGTTCCCGAACCGGGAAAATATCCGGTGAAAGGAGGCCAGCAGATCGCATGGAGCGGAAATACCGGATATTCGTTCGGTCCGCATCTTCACCTGGATGTATTTGAAACGGAATCGGGAGATTATATTGACCCTATGCCTTTCTTTCAATCGAAAATAAAAGATACGCGTGCTCCGAAAGCGGATGGTATCCTATTTTTTCCACAACTGGGTAAAGGAGTAGTGGATGGAAAGCAAGAGAATAAAACCATCCTTCCCAATAGTGAGCGTCTGGTGGAAGCATGGGGAGTGATAGGCGTGGGGATCAAAGCATACGATTACATGGATGGAGTGAATAACCATTATGGAGTTTATTCGGTTGTGCTTACGGTAGATGGAAATGAAATATTTCGCAGCACCGTAGATCGCTTCTCGCAGGAAGAGAACCGGATGATTAATTCCTGGACTTACGGGCAATATATGAAATCTTTCATTGATCCGGGCAACACTTTGCGTCTACTAAAAGCATCGAATGATAACCGTGGCTTGGTGACGATTGATGAGGAACGGGACTATCAGTTCTTATATACATTAAAAGATGCTTTCGGAAACACTTCCAAATATACTTTCACCGTACGGGGTCGGAAACAGCCGATTGAACCGTTGAATCATCGGGAGAAATATTATTTTACCTGGAATAAGACTAATTATCTGCAAGAACCGGGATTGAACCTGGTTGTTCCGAAAGGAATGTTGTATGATGATGTTCCCCTCAATTATCAGGTGAAGGCGGATAGTGGTGCCGTTGCTTTTACTTATCAGCTGAATGATAAGGCGGTTCCGCTGCATGCAGCTTGTGAACTGTGTATCGGGTTGCGTAGAAAACCAATTGCCGATACGACGAAATATTATGTGGCCCGCATAACTCCCAAAGGAGGAAAGTACAGCGTAGGCGGAAAGTATGAAGACGGATACATGAAAGCATCTATCCGGGAGTTGGGAACTTACACTGTTGCCATCGATACCATCCCGCCGGAGATTATCCCTGTCAACAAGAATCAGTGGGGAAGAAACGGAAAGATTGTCTATCGTTTGAAAGATCAGGGCGCGGGAATTGCTTCCTATCGTGGAACGATTGACGGAAAGTATGCGCTTTTCGGACGTCCCAATATTGTGAAATCATACTGGGAATGTACGTTGGACCCCAAACGCGTAAAGAAAGGAGGCAAGCATACTGTTGAATTTACAGTGACCGACTATTGTGGGAATGAAACAGTGGCCCGTGAAAGCTTTGTTTGGTAAATTATTAAAAGTGAATCATATATTTATTATGAAGAGAAGAATTATTCTTTGTGCCGCCGTATTGATGGCGGCTGTGGCGAACACCTTCGCCTGCACCAACCTGATTGTCGGAAAGAATGCGTCTGCCGATGGCTCGACGATTGTTTCCTATTCTGCCGACTCGTATGGCTTATTCGGAGAACTTTATCATTATCCGGCTGCTACCTATCCAAAAGGTACGATGCTGAAAGTTTATGAATGGGATACCGGCAAGTATCTGGGAGAAATAGAGCAGGCACGCCAGACTTACAATGTAGTCGGTAATATGAATGAATATCAGGTTACCATTGGTGAGACAACTTTCGGCGGACGTCCGGAATTGGCCGATTCTACAGGGATTATCGATTACGGAAGTCTGATTTATATCGGTTTGCAACGTTCGCGCACTGCCCGTGAAGCAATTAAGATCATGACCGACTTAGTGCAGCAATACGGCTATTATAGCGAAGGAGAATCCTTTACTATTGCCGATCCGAACGAAATATGGATTATGGAAATGATTGGTAAAGGTCCCGGCATCCGTGGAGCAGTTTGGGTAGCTGTACGTGTGCCCGATGATTGTATTTCGGCCCATGCCAACCAGTCACGTATCCACCAGTTTGATATGAACGACAAGGAAAACTGCATGTACTCTCCGGATGTCGTTTCTTTTGCCCGTGAGAAGGGATATTTTAATGGAGTAAACAAAGACTTTAGCTTTTCATTAGCTTATGCGCCTCTTGATTTCGGTGCCCGCCGTTTTTGTGAGGCTCGCGTGTGGAGCTATTTTAATAAGTTCACAGATAACGGAAAAGATTATCTTCCTTACATTGAGGGAAAGACCAATACGCCGATGCCTCTTTTTGTGAAACCAAAACATAAGTTATCCGTGCAAGATGTGAAAGATATGATGCGTGACCATTATGAAGGAACGCCTCTTGACATCTCCAATGATTTCGGAGCCGGACCTTATAAGACACCTTATCGTCTTTCTCCTCTGAACTTCAAAGTAGACGGCCAGGAATATTTCAACGAACGTCCGATTTCCACTCAACAAAGCGGGTTTGTATTTGTTGCACAAATGCGGGCTCATAAGCCGGACCCGATAGGCGGTGTACTTTGGTTTGGCGTGGATGATGCGAACATGGCTGTATTTACCCCGGTTTATTGTTGTGCTACTAAAGTGCCGGTATGTTATACCCGTGTAGATGGGGCCGATTATATTACTTTCTCCTGGAATTCTGCTTTCTGGATTTTCAACTGGGTATCTAATATGGTCTATCCGCGTTATGATTTGATGATCGGTGATGTACGGGAAGCGCAGAAAGAAATGGAAACTACTTTCAACAATGCACAGGAAGGCATTGAAGAAATGGCTGCCAAACTGCTGGCAAAAGATAAGAACGCAGCAGTTGACTTTCTGACAAACTATACAAATATGACCGCACAGAGCACTTTCGATACTTGGAAACAATTGGGTACATTCTTGATTGTGAAGTACAATGATGGAGTGGTGAAACGTGTTAAAGACGGTAAGTTTGAGCGTAATTCTATCGGACAACCTGCCGGAGTGATGCGTCCCGGTTATCCGAAAGAATTTTTGCAGGAATATGTCAAGCAGACTGGTGACAGATATTTGGTAAAATGAAGAATTAAGAATGAAAAATGAAGAATTATGCTTTGCAAATATGTCTTATAATGCGATTCTTCATTTTTCATTCTTAATTCTTCATTAAATAACTAGGAATTATAAACTTATTATTTTACATTTGTGTGCTCAAGAAATTGATAATAAATAATTCATTAACCAATAAATAACAATCGAAATGGAAAATCAGGAACTTATTAAACAGGTCACTGAAAAAGCCGAAAAATGGCTAACCCCGGCTTATGATGCTGAAACCCAGGCTGAAGTGAAACGTATGTTGGAAAACGATGATAAAACCGAACTAATTGAAGCTTTCTACAAAGATCTTGAATTTGGTACTGGTGGTCTGCGTGGTATTATGGGTGTAGGTAGCAATCGTATGAATATCTATACGGTAGGTGCTGCCACTCAAGGACTTTCCAACTATCTGAAAAAGAACTTCAAAGACCTGCCGCAGATTTCTGTAGTAGTAGGTCACGATTGCCGCAACAACAGCCGTTTGTTTGCGGAAACTTCTGCTAATATTTTCTCTGCCAATGGTATCAAAGTATATCTGTTTGACGACATGCGTCCGACACCGGAAATGTCTTTCGCCATCCGTCACCTCGGTTGCCAAAGCGGTATCATCCTGACTGCTTCTCACAATCCGAAAGAATACAACGGTTACAAGGCATATTGGGACGATGGTGCACAGGTATTGGCTCCACACGATAAAGGTATCATCGACGAAGTGAATGCAATTGCTTCTGCTGCCGATATTAAATTCCAGGGAAATCCGGATTTGATTCAGATTATCGGTGAAGACATCGATAAGATTTATCTGGATATGGTGAAAACTGTTTCTATTGATCCGGCAGCTATCGCCCGTCACAAAGATATGAAGATTGTCTATACTCCGATTCATGGTACAGGTATGATGTTGATTCCTCGTGCATTGAAAATGTGGGGATTCGAAAACGTATTTACTGTGCCCGAACAGATGATTAAGGACGGTAACTTCCCGACTGTCGTATCTCCGAACCCGGAAAACGCGGAAGCTCTTTCTATGGCTGTAAACCTTGCCAAAGAAATTGATGCTGACCTCGTTATGGCTTCCGACCCGGATGCTGACCGTGTGGGTATTGCTTGCAAGGATGATAAAGGCGAATGGGTACTGATTAATGGTAATCAGACTTGTATGATGTACCTTTATTATATTCTGACACAGTACAAACAACTGGGTAAGATTAAAGGTGGCGAGTTCTGTGTGAAGACAATCGTTACAACTGAATTAATCAAGAAGATCGCAGATAAGAACAATATCGAAATGCTTGACTGCTACACCGGATTTAAATGGATTGCCCGTGAAATCCGTCTGCGTGAAGGCAAACAGAAATATATAGGTGGTGGTGAAGAAAGCTACGGATTCCTTGCCGAAGATTTCGTTCGCGATAAAGATGCCGTATCAGCTTGCTGTTTGATTGCTGAAGTTGCTGCATGGGCAAAAGATAATGGTAAATCCTTGTATCAGTTGTTGCTGGATATCTACGTAGAATACGGATTCTCTAAAGAGTTTACTGTAAACGTAGTGAAACCGGGTAAGAGCGGTGCAGAAGAAATCAAAGCTATGATGGAGAACTTCCGTGCCAATCCTCCGAAAGAATTGGGTGGCTCTAAAGTGATCTTGAGCAAAGATTATAAGACACTGAAACAGACAGATGATAAAGGTAACGTAACTGCAATCGATATGCCGGAACCATCTAACGTACTTCAATATTTCACTGAAGACGGTAGCAAAGTTTCTGTTCGTCCTTCAGGTACAGAACCGAAGATTAAGTTCTATATGGAAGTTCAGGGTGAAATGGGTTGCCGCAATTGTTATGCTTCTGCCGAATCTGCTGCAATGGAAAAGATTGAAGCAGTGAAGAAATCATTGGGTATCTGATTTTGTTTCTTCTGAAATTTCAGATATAGATAACGAAAGATAAATAATAAATAGCGCCTCCATGGTCTTTTCGAAGATTATGGAGGCGCTTCTTTTTCTCTATACATAGCCCTGATTCTGTCTATTTTCGGGCTTTTTCCCCAACTTGGCACAGTTCTTTCATTTCCTTTGCATTCTTTAAGTCCACTTGCTAATCCTTCTTGCGAGAATCTTGTTGTATTGACATCATCTCAATTTCAACCCGCAGGCTGCGGATACACATGTTTTGTTGATGCTTTAGAGTGATACGTTCAGTTTCATATTCGTAAGTTGTTCGTTTGTAGTTATGTGTATTTCGTGGCCTGCTTTCTTAGTCTATTTTTCAGTCAGTGCTATTTCTTTTTTTTCTGTCATTTCTTCGTGCCTATCCAAGTCCATTTATGCCATATTGTTTCCAATGGTCCTTGTTTATGTTTAGACAGCCACCATTTGCAGAACCGAACTTGCGCTAGGAAAAGAATAATACCGATAATCAGGCTAAGAGTATATCCACAGTAAGGAGCAAGATAGAATCCGAATGGGAAATAGATAATGGCTCCCAAAATAGATTGAGAAATATAATTGGTCAAGCTCATTTTTCCGTAGAATCGCAGATTAGATACAGTTTTCTTGAACTGATCCTTCTGATAAAGCAACACGAAAGAAGCAACAAGTACAATCGTAAATGCAAATTTCTGCCACATATCAAAGGCAGTACCTACCGTTTGCTGAATTAAACTGCTGTCACTTTGCATGATCTGTTCTTTCAGAGAATACAGTGGCGCGAAACTGATAGCTGCAATAATAAGTGCTTTCATCCAGAACTTCAAATGAGATTCGGTAGTTACGAACAATTCTTTGCGTCCGATATATAAGCCAAACAGGAAAAGTCCGGCAGTCTGTAAGAAACGTCCGGCACCGATAGCCCAAAACAGGCTTGCTTTCTGTCCTAAAGTAACATTACCTATCAGAAAATCCCAAAAGTTTCCGGCTTTGGTGTATTCCGCTACTTCAGCATACATGGCTCCGACATTCAAATCGGGTAGGGTATAAGCAGGATTGAAAAGGCTCATTATATAATGAAACCATTCAATCGGTTGCAGTGAAAACAAGATGGCGGTGATTAGAATCGCTTTGTCACTCCATTTACGTACGATAAATAGTACAAGACTGACTACAACAAACAGAAGCAGGACATCTCCTGCCGGGAAGAAAGCAGCATTCAAAGTAGCGAATCCTGCCAGTAATGTCATTCTCCATAAAAAGCGGTAACCAAAATCTTTTCCTTTCAACTGCTGGTTGTGCGACTGGATATAGAAAGTGAATCCGAAAAGCAGAGCGAATATGGCATAAGACTTTCCGGCAAGCAGTGAAAATGTCGCATTAAATACTCCGGCATCCAAAATGGTGAGCCATTCAGGAGAACTTTCCGGATATACGGGGAAAATGAAATGCTCCAGGTTATGAACCAGAAGGATGGCCATTACAGCAAATCCTCTAAGAGCATCTACTACTTCAATTCGGGGTGTTTTTGTTGATAATTCCATGGGGCTAATTTATGATTGTTTTTAGTAAATGTTCATTTTACCCATCTCTAAGCAGGCTTCGGGAACATACTGACGGATTCCTTTGATGATATTTTCCATGTTTGATTTATTCATTTGGATGCTCTATCCACCAATCAATCATCTTTCGGGCAAGACTAAGTTTTCTGGGAAGTTCGGGTAAATTGTCTCTTGTATAAAAGTCTCCCGAACTCAATTCTTCATCTTGGAGGTTGATTTCCCCTCCGGCATAATCAGCAATAAAGCCGACCATTAGTCCGCTGGGATAAGGCCAGGGCTGATTACCGAAATAAGTGATATTCTTTACATCCAGTCCGGTTTCTTCTTTCACTTCACGTGCTACACATTCTTCTAGCGTTTCTCCGGTTTCCAGAAATCCGGCAACGAGACTGTTGAATGTTCCTTTAAAATTGCGGGCGTGCACTAAGAGTAGTGAATCTTTTTTTCTCACTAATACAAGAATCGCTGTGGAAATGGAAGGATATACCTCCCGGTCACATTTCGGACAACGCTTCATGATAGATTCTTTCTGTTCCATAGGCGTGCCGCAGGCGGAACAAAAGCGGCTGTTTCTATCCCAATGCAGAATCTCATATGCTTTTCCTGCTGTCTGATAATGAGACAAAGGAAGATATTCATAGGAGGCACGAAGCCCTATCATGATCCATTGCTCCGATTCTTCAATGGGAGAGGAGAGGGAGAAAGCCTTGCAGTTTCTCCCTTCCAGTGTAGTGATATTGTGTACGGTTGTTTTTTCTTTAATAACAATAGGAGAGCTTTCTCCACACGGGATGGCATATATGCCATCCTCTTTTTTCTCAAGAAGCAGTTGGTCTTTGTAAAAGATAAACCACCATGATTGTGCTGTCTGATTCATTTTAATTCTAATTCTTGATCTTCGCGCTGCGAAGTTATAAAAAAACTAGATTGATATTTAGACTTATCAGATAAAATACAGGGCAACTGCACCAAAATTTGATTCATAACCGTGCAGAAATCAGCTAAATGATAATTTTGCGGAGTGCCCTGAAAGGGCTTAATTATATAGCGTAGGGCAACGCCCTACGTAAAAACGACAATCTGAATTTGCGCCCTGAAAGGGCATAATTGTATAC
>NZ_JADPLO010000094.1:0-17775 GCF_015667765.1 Bacteroides sp. 1001302B_160321_D4
TTTTTACGTAGGGCGTTGCCCTACGCTATAGAATTAAGCCCTTTCAGGGCACTCCGCAAAATTATCATTTATCGTTCGAAGAACAATTCTTGTCCGCGATAAGTCTCGTCTATTTCTCCGTTGTTATATAACAGATGTCCGTTTACAAATGTTTTCTCTACTTTCCAGTCGAATGTGTGTCCCTCTAATGGACTCCATTTACATTTGCTTAGAATACAATCAGTTGTTACAGTCCATTCGCTTCCGGGGCGGACTAATACCAGGTCAGCCTGATAGCCTTTGCGGATGAATCCCCTGTTTGGTATCTCATACATCTGTGCAGGAGCATGAGCCATTTTTTCTACTACTTTTTCGATAGTAAACACTCCTTTATCTGCCAACTCCAACATGCTGACCAGCGAGAACTGAATCATCGGCATCCCGGACATTGCCTTTAATGCACCTCCTTCTTTTTCACTAAGCAAGTGTGGGGCATGATCGGTTGCGATGGCATCAATCAGACCGCTATTGACAGCCTCTTGCAAAGCTTTCCGGTCTTGTGCAGTCTTGATGGCAGGGTTACATTTAATGCGGGCACCCAATGTCTGATAATCTTCTTCCGTAAAGAGTAGATGGGAAACGCAGGCTTCTGCTGTAATTCTTTTTTGTGCCAGAGGAACGTTGGAAAACAGACTCAACTCTTTAGCGGTGGAAATATGCATGATGTGCAGGCGGGCATTTGTTTCCCGTGCCAGTTGCACAGCCAGCTCGGACGAACGATAGCAAGCCTCTTCCGAACGGAGAAGCGGATGAAGAGCCAGAGGTACATCGTCTCCGTATTCTTTCTTATATTTATCCGTATTTTCTTTGATAATTCCCTGGTCTTCGCAATGGGCGGCGATGAGCAGATCGGTTCCGCCGAATATATTACGCAAGCTGGCCATCCGGTCTACCAGCATATTGCCGGTGCTTGAACCCATAAATAACTTCACGCCACAAACCCGGTGTTTATCCAGTTGCGCAAACTGGGTATAGTTATTATTCGTTGCTCCGAAATAGCAGGAATAGTTGACTGCTGATTTCTCACCTAGTAGGGTGAATTTCTTTTCCAAAGCCTCCAGCGTCGTAGTCTGCGGGTTTGTATTGGGCATATCCATGATGGAAGTGACACCTCCTGCTGCAGCGGCATGGCTTTCTGTGGTAATATCAGCTTTATGAGTCAGGCCGGGATCGCGGAAATGAACATGTTCGTCGATGGCACCCGGTAGGAGATAACACCCGCTTGCGTCAATGACTTCGTCACAAGGGGCAGTTGCTTTTTCTTCACCCACCAATATTTCGGCTATCTTTTCATTTTCAATGACTACTGAACCCAGTACTTTTCTTCCTTCGTTAACAATAACGGCGTTTTGAATCAGTGTACGTTTCATGACTTTTGCGGGAATTTATGGAACCAACTATTTACTTTTAATTTAATCACACCAAATATGGCCTCTCCAAAGATGCTGCTATTCATCTTGGAAGTCCCTAGTTCACGATTAATGAAAATCACGGGAACCTCGATGATTTTAAAACCACATTTGTAAGCGGTGAATTTCATTTCAATCTGAAAAGCATATCCCTTAAAACGGATATGATCCAAATCGATCATTTCCAGTACCTGACGGCGGTAGCAGACAAATCCGGCAGTTGTGTCTTGTACGGGTATTCCTGTGATGAACCGCACATATTTGGAAGCAAAGTATGACATCAATACTCGTCCCATCGGCCAGTTCACTACATTCACTCCGCTGATGTAGCGGGAGCCGATGGATACATCTCCACCCTGTTCCGAACAAGCCTGATACAAACGGGGTAAATCGTTCGGATTATGACTGAAGTCGGCATCCATTTCAAAGATATACTCGTATGCGTGTTCCAGTGCCCATTTAAATCCGGTAATATAGGCAGTGCCCAATCCCAGTTTCCCTTTACGCTCAATCATAAAAAGCCGTTCGGGAAATTCTTGTTGCAAGGTTTTTACGATGGTTGCCGTTCCGTCCGGAGAGCCGTCTTCTATTACCAGAATATGGAATACTTTGGGAAGGCCGAATACGGCACGGATGATATTTTCTATGTTCTCCCGTTCATTATAGGTAGGGATAATTACAATGCTATCCGATGTCTGCATATAGATACTATAAAATTTAAAACAAAAGTAGTTCTTTTCCTTTAGTTATAGCCGAACTAAGGAAAATTTAACGTGAAGAGCAGAATGCAATCTTTTGTTTCTTGGTGTGAAACGGTTTGTTCCTCGGTGTGAAACAAGTTGTTTCTCGGTGTGGAACACTTTGTTTCTCGGTGAGAAACTTTTGGGGGATGAAAACTTTCCCACACTTATGTCTGTCCTGCGATTCTTTTTTGTAATTTTGCGGGGAAATTTTATAGGTATGACAATAACTGAATTGCAACAACAATATGCTGCCCACCCCAATATGGCAGTGATGAAGCGCTTGTTGAAGGACACTTCTGTTCAGACTGTTTTTTGCGGAGGACTGTGTGCATCTGCTGCTTCTCTTTTTTCTTCTGTATTGGTACAAGAGGGTGGTTGTCCGTTTGTCTTTATTTTAGGTGATCTTGAAGAAGCCGGATATTTTTATCATGACTTGACGCAGATATTGGGGACGGAAAAGGTGTTATTCTTTCCATCTTCATTCCGTCGCTCTATTAAATATGGGCAAAAAGACGCAGCCAATGAGATTCTGCGCACGGAAGTACTTAGCCGCTTGCAAAAAGGGGAGGAGGGACTGTGTATCGTTACGTACCCGGATGCATTGGCAGAGAAAGTAGTGTCGCGAAAGGAATTGAGCGATAAAACTCTGAAACTGAATGTAGGGGAGAAAGTGGATACCACGTTTATCACTGATGTGTTGCATAGTTATGGCTTCGAATACGTAGATTATGTATATGAACCGGGGCAATACGCTGTTCGCGGTAGCATTATCGACGTTTTCTCTTTTGCTTCGGAATATCCTTATCGTATTGATTTCTTTGGTGATGAAGTAGAAAGTATCCGTACCTTTGAAGTAGAGTCCCAATTATCCCGCGAGAAGAAAAGTGGAGTGTCCATTGTTCCCGATTTAGCAGTGACAGGAGATGTGACAACTTCCTTTCTGGATTTTATCCCGAAAGATACTACTCTGGCAATGCGCGATTTTCTTTGGTTGCGTGAACGAATCCAGGTGGTGCATGATGAAGCGTTGACTCCCCAGGCAATAGCTGTTCAGGAAGCCGCAGAAAATGGAGGCATTACATTAGAAGGAAAACTGATAGACGGCAGTGAATTCACTGTACGGGCACTCGATTTCCGCCGATTGGAATTTGGTAACAAACCAACCGGAACGCCGAATGCCAGTGTTACTTTCAATACATCTGCCCAACCCATCTTTCATAAGAATTTCGATTTGGTAGCTTCTTCTTTCAAAGATTATTTGGAAAAAGGTTATTCGCTATATATCTGTAGTGACAGTATGAAGCAGACAGATCGTATCAAGGCTATTTTTGAAGATCGGGGCGATCAGATTAATTTTACTCCCGTAGAGCGTACCATACATGAAGGATTTGTAGATAACACACTACGGCTCTGTATCTTCACCGACCATCAGTTGTTTGACCGTTTCCATAAATATAACCTGAAAAGTGATAAAGCCCGTTCGGGAAAAGTAGCACTGTCCTTAAAAGAACTGAATCAGTTTACTCCGGGAGATTATGTGGTGCATACCGATCATGGTATCGGACGTTTTTCCGGTTTGGTGCGTATACCGAATGGTGATACCACGCAGGAAGTTTTGAAACTGGTGTTTCAGAATGAAGATGTAGTGTTCGTTTCCATTCATTCACTGCATAAAGTTTCTAAATATAAAGGTAAGGAGGGAGAGGCTCCCCGGCTTAACAAATTAGGTACAGGGGCATGGGAGAAACTGAAAGAACGTACAAAGAGCAAAATCAAGGATATAGCCCGCGATTTGATAAAATTGTATTCGCAGCGTCGTCAGGAAAAAGGGTTTTCTTATAGTCCCGATAGTTTCTTGCAGCGTGAGTTGGAAGCATCCTTTATTTATGAAGATACCCCGGATCAGAGTAAGGCGACGATTGATGTCAAAGCGGATATGGAAAGTGACCGCCCGATGGACCGTCTGGTTTGTGGAGATGTAGGATTTGGAAAAACAGAAGTTGCGATCCGTGCCGCTTTCAAAGCCGTTGCCGATAATAAACAAGTAGCTGTTCTGGTTCCGACAACGGTGCTTGCTTACCAGCATTTCCAAACATTCCGCGAACGTCTGAAAGGACTGCCATGCCGGGTGGAATATTTAAGCCGCGCACGTACTGCCGCACAAACCAAAGCTGTATTGAAAGGACTGAAGGATGGAGATGTCGGTATTTTGATAGGTACCCACCGTATCTTAGGCAAGGATGTTCAGTTTAAAGACTTGGGACTGCTGATTGTTGACGAAGAGCAGAAATTCGGAGTTTCCGTAAAAGAAAAGCTGCGTCAGTTGAAAGTGAATGTAGATACACTGACAATGACTGCTACTCCGATTCCCCGTACCCTTCAATTTTCGTTGATGGGCGTGCGTGATTTGAGCGTGATTTCCACTCCACCGCCTAACCGCTATCCGATTCAGACCGAAGTGCATACTTTTAATGAAGAAGTGATTACGGATGCCATCAACTTTGAGATGAGTCGCAACGGGCAGGTCTTTTTCGTCAATAACCGGATTGCGAACTTGCCGGAACTGAAAGCAATGATAGAGCGCCATATCCCGGATTGTCGTGTAGCAATCGGACACGGACAGATGGAGCCGACAGAACTGGAGAAAATTATTCTGGATTTTGTCAACTATGACTATGACGTGCTCTTGGCAACCACAATCATCGAAAGTGGTATCGATATTCCGAATGCAAATACCATCATTATCAATCAGGCGCAAAACTTCGGCTTGAGTGATCTCCATCAGATGCGTGGACGGGTAGGGCGTAGTAACAAGAAAGCATTCTGTTATCTGCTGGCTCCTCCGTTGAGCAGTCTGACAGCCGAAGGAAGACGACGTCTTCAAGCGATTGAAAACTTTAGTGATTTGGGAAGTGGTATTCATATTGCCATGCAGGATTTGGACATTCGTGGAGCCGGAAATTTGCTCGGAGCCGAGCAAAGTGGCTTTGTCGCTGATTTGGGATATGAAACATATCAGAAGATACTGACTGAAGCTGTCCATGAGTTGAAAACAGATGAATTTGCAGAACTGTATGCTGATGAAATAAAAGGTGAAGGACAAATTAGTGGAGAAGAATTTGTAGAGGAGTGTCAGGTAGAAAGTGACCTCGAACTTTTATTGCCGGCCAACTACGTAACCGGCAGCAGCGAACGTATGTTGCTCTATCGTGAACTGGATGGACTGACATTGGATAAGGATGTGGAGGCTTTCCGCTCCCGCTTGGAAGACCGCTTCGGTCCGGTTCCCCGGGAAACGGAAGAATTACTCCGTATTGTTCCTTTACGCCGTTTGTCAGCTCGTTTGGGAGCAGAGAAGATTTTCCTGAAGGGCGGACGAATGACCTTGTTCTTTGTTTCCAATCCGGATAGTCCGTTCTATCAAAGTAAGGCTTTCGGTAAAGTGATAGACTACATGATGAAGTATACTCGGCGCTGTGATCTGCGTGAGCAGAATGGCAGACGGAGTATGTTGATTAAAAATGTTACTAATGTGGAGACGGCAGTCAGTGTGTTGCAGGAGATTGTGGCGTTGCCTGTGAAAGAAGAATAAATAAGCTTTTCGGGGAAGATAAGCGAGGAATTGTTTGTTTTATACCAAGGGGATCTTTATCTTTGTAGATATAACTTAATAACTGATATGGCTAAGAAATCATATAAACCTCAAGATAATGAATTGCCACAGGTCAATGAACCAGTGGCTGCTTATCATGTAACTACTCCTAATGCAAATCTTTATGTTCCTACAGAATATGAACAGGAAATTATAATGCATTCTGAAAAAGATTATGAGGAGGGTAGATTGCATACTCAAGAAGATGTGGATAAGCTGGTGGAACAATGGCTAAGTTAAAAATAGTCTGGACAGAAACAGCGACTATTGTTTTTCAGCAAATTCTGACTTTCTATAATGTGAGAAATGGAAATACCCAATATAGCCGTTCCATTTATACAATGGTGAGAGACGTATTGCAATTAGTCGCTAAATATCCTTATATGTATAAAGCTACTTCTGTACCTAATATACGTGTTTTTCATTGTGATTATTTCAAAGTCTATTATCGGGTACTTGAAAAGCAGATTCTTGTGGAAGCTGTTTTTGATACTCGCCAAGATCCTGATAAGGCTCCTTTTTAGAGGTGGTTTTGTAAGTGATGGAATGGAGCGAATTAGCGTTTTCCATATAATTTGTCTATCAAATCAGAACGTCCGATACGTCTCAACTCATTGATGATGTTTTTCCGTTCTTCCGGTTTATACCAGAAGAAGAACTGCCGCTGGGCGAGTTTTTCCCGTTGGGTTTTGGCACTGAATATCGGTTCTAACGTGTATGGATGGAATCCGGTATACCAGGCTTCGGTAGCAACCGTCATCGGAGTAGGAGTGAAGTCCTGCACTTGTTCCAGGTGGAAGTCCAGACGTTTAGTGATAACGGCAAGTTCCGCCATATCTTCTTCTTTGCATCCGGGATGCGAGGAAATGAAATACGGAATCAGTTGTTGACGTAGATTCTCTTCCCGGTTGATACGGTCGAATATCCTCTTGAATGTTTCGAATTGCTCGAAAGAAGGTTTGCGCATTACAGATAATACCCGGTCACTGGTATGTTCCGGAGCTACTTTCAGCCGACCACTTACGTGATTGACAATCAATTCACGGGTATACTCGGCAGTGCTGCGGTTGATTGCTTCATCTTTGCTTTGATGGAGTAACAGGTCGTAGCGTACTCCGCTACCGATAAACGATTTTTTTATTCCGGGCAAGGCATCCACTGCACGGTAAATATCCAGCAAAGGGCGATGGTCGGTATTTAGATTCGGGCAAACTTTCGGATGGATACATGACGGTCGTTTGCACTTCTTGCAAATAGCTTCGTCTTTTCCTTTCATCTGATACATATTAGCGGAAGGACCACCCAAATCGCTTAAATATCCTTTGAAATCGGGTAACTGGATGACCTCTTTCACCTCTTTCAGTATGGACTCTTTGCTACGGCTGACGATAAACTTTCCCTGATGAGCGGAAATGGTGCAGAAGGCACAACCGCCGAAACATCCCCGGTGAATGTTGATGGAAAACTTAATCATGTCATAAGCCGGAATCCGTTTCCCTTTATATTTAGGATGAGGTAGCCGGGTATATGGCAAATCAAACGAACGATCGAGATCTTCCTGGCTCATCGGAGGATATGGAGGATTGACTACTACTATCTTGTTTCCGACGGCTTGCGTGATTCGGGAAGCCGAATATTTGTTGGATTCTTCTTCGATATGTCGGAAATTGCTTGCCTGTTTCTTTTTATCTGCCAGACATTCTTCGTGCGAATAAAGTGGAAGGTCATCTTCGGCAGAGGTCCATTCTGTTGCACGGCAAAGATAGGCTGTTTGAGGAACTGATCCGATGATTGTTCTGAATTTACTGCTTGTCAGTACTGGCTCTTCAGCAGTAAGCAGACTTTTCATATTCTTCACCAGGTCTGGAAGTGGTTTTTCTCCCATTCCGTAAATGAGCAGGTCGGCACCGCTGTCGCATAAAATGCTCTTTTGCACTTTGTCCTGCCAATAATCGTAATGACTTAACCGTCTTAAACTGGCTTCGATTCCTCCGATAACTACGGGAACATCCGGATAAAGTTTCTTTAGTATCTGGCTATAAACCGTGGAAGGATATTCCGGACGCATATCCGGACGACCGTCCGGGGTATACGCATCTTCACTGCGCAATCGTTTGTTGGCTGTGTATTTATTTACCATTGAGTCCATACATCCACCGGAGATGCCGAAGAATAGCCGTGGACGTCCCAACTTCTTGAAGTCACGCAGGTCATCACGCCAGTTGGGCTGGGGCACAATGGCTATTTTCAAACCTTCCGCTTCAAGAATCCGTCCAATAACGGCAGCACCAAAAGAAGGGTGATCCACATAGGCATCAGCACTGAATAGAATGACATCCAATTCATTCCATCCGCGAAGTTCTACTTCTTTCTTGGTAGTAGGTAACCAGTCAGTCAATCGATATTCTTTCATGCTGCAAAGATACGGATAATAAAAAACATCCCAATGATTTTTTTATTCATTGAGATGTTTAACTTCGATTATCGGGATGTTTTGCTTCAATCATTGAGATGTTTTTTTATAACTTCCCATTGATTGTGAACTGTAATGTCATTTGTTCTCCATCATAGATTTCACGAAAACCGATACCTTGCTCGGACAGATATTCCTTTAGATCCTGAAACGCGTCAGCATGGTTCATGATAATCTCTATCGTTTCTCCCGGAGAGGCAGTGCACATTGCTCTTATTGCAGGAATCAGCGGACTGTATGCTGTTATTCCGCAGGTATCTACCGTAATCATTATTCCTCCTCTTCTTCCGCTTCCGTGTTGGAAAGCCAGGTAAGATAGAGCTTGATGAGCTGTTGCAGACCGAATGCCTTCATATTATTGTGATAAATCACGTCGATACAAAGGTCCAGCAAGTCTTTACTGTCTTCTTCCTGACTGGCGATAAGGGAGCGGATATTAAGTTTCAACTTATCCAGAACTGCTTCATCTACAATACCGGTACTGTCGATAAGATGACGGAACAGAGCATATTTCTCAATTGTTCTCAAGTTTTCATTAGATACTTCTATGCTGCGTGTACCGCTAGGATTTGCTTGTATAGTATACATTGTTTTTTAGTTTTAAAGGTTATTATAGTAGCAAAGATAGAATTTAAAATGAGAAACGGATTAAAAAAAAAGGATATTTTTTATTTTTGAGTAAAGAATCCCAAGATGCCTGCCATGATGGTTGCCCGATCCGCTTCCGACTGGATGCTTTCGAAAGGAAAGCCCAATACAAAAGTGCGGTAGTTTCCTTTGTAAGCGATACCTGCGCTCTGATTGCCGGGTACATACGTAAATACAGGGAAAGCAGTATCTACGGGAACGATGCAATCTGCTGCAGGAACCGCATAACTGTTCTCATTGGGCAGACGCGGGATCGTGATCGTGCGCCCCAATCCTTTAATCTGATTTGCACTCTTATCCGTCAGGCTACTTTGATAACCATATTTCAGTATTTTCTCTGTAAACTCCCGGTTGCCTTGTGTGCCGCTCATATCGCTTCCTACATAAGCACCGCTGACAAATAGACTACCTCCCGACTGACAATAACTGGTCATAATTCGTTGCATAGCCGAGGAGAATGTCTTGTAGTACGCTTTATTTGCGGGGTCTTCTTTTTCCAGTCCCAGGATATAATCTACCACCGGATAATCTTCTAACGTAACCAATCCGTTTTCTACCGCTTCGTCACTGCATGACACAAAACTATATTTGCCGGCTGCCTGAATCGCTTTTCCATGAATAAAAGGATAATCGAATGTGTTCCCTGCTATTTTCATTCCTTCTAACTCGTTTCCGCTATGGCCCAGACTGCCTTTTCCTTCTTTTCCGGCTTGTGTACGGTCGAAGCCTGTTTGTGCTCCGCAAAACGAAATGTTTGATATATACGGGACTCCGGGATCTTGTGATAAATCGAATCCTGCTCTTTCAGAAGTATTAATGACCGCCGGACCGCTGATTCTGTCAAAGCCATTGATGATAATTACCTTTTCCTGTTCGCGTTTGGCTTTATAAGCGGAAAGGATTTCGGAGGGAAAGCTTTCCCCGCCGCGGTTTACGGCAGTCACTTTGAATGAATAAACGAGCCCTGGTTCTATTTTAACGGTGTGGGACGTTTTGCTGACTAAGGTTCCATTGTCAAAGCCTCCATAACCGATGCGTGTATATACGATGTATTCCCGTGGGCGTGCAGTCGGTTCTTGCGGATCATCTTCACCTTTCCATGAAAGTTCCAATGTATTCTTTTTCTTTCCGAATTGAATGGCGAAATTGCTGACTGGTAGGGGCTGAACTATATATTCTTTATCATGCTGGCTGGTAATGAACTGCAAAATACCTTTATAAATGGCTCGTCCTACTGTAAACTTGAAGTTCGGATCATGCCCTAACTGCATATCTGCGAAGTTCTGATGGGAGAGCAGTTCGATAATCGTAGAAGGTGTAGCCGGGAGACGTGTTTCACTGTAATTCCGGTTCCACATACTGCGGCGTGTCCAGGGGATGCTGTAACTTGAATAAATATCTTTCTGAATCTGTGTGAGCAGAATATCGGCTAAGTCACGTGATGCATACCGGTCTGTTCCTGCATTCAGTTTTCCATTATTGAAATCGGTGGTATAGATACCGAGCGATCCGATAAGCTCATCAGTCTTGCTGCATCCGGCATCACTGTGCAACGCCATAGTCATTTCCAAAGGTACGCCTAAACCCGATTGTTGCGGGTTGTAGACAGAACTGCCCGACAAATAGTTGATAGCGTTGGAACGTGTGTTGATGTCGTCTGTATAGTCGTTTTCACCTTTACGTCCTGCATACACTTCGTATGGCATTCCCGCCCATTGCGCAGAGTAGCGTGCTCCTTCCAAATAACGGGGTAGCCCGCTGGTTCTTCCTCCACGGGCAATGTTTCCCATTCCACCTCCAAAACGTACTGCATCGGCGCATACAACTCCATGTTCGCTGCTCTCGTTGCTAAGTACCACCATGCCGTAGTCGTTGTTCCCTTTATCAAATTCAAACGTTCCGAGGTAAACCCATGTGCCTCCACCTATTTTCTGATTAACTTTAAATTCGGTTACTCCTCCGTTATGGAATACCAGATATTTGGCGTCGCTTACACTATTTGGGAGTGTCTGATAGGAAACATAAACGGCATACTTGCCTGTTGCCGGTAGAGTAGGTACCCATTCGGCAAATACCTGGTCTTTATTCTTCTTTTTCTTTCTTTCGGTTGGTATGAAACGACAGGTTCCGTCAGTGAAAGGATTCTCTCCCTCTTTGTAGATCGTTTTCTTTTGAGCAAATCCTCTTACCGGGGCATTTGTCCAATTAGCTTTTTTGCTACCCACTTCCAGATAAAGGGAAGCGTTGGGAGTGTCATTATCTACGATGATTTCATTCTTCTGCGTATCCCGTTCACGGGGAGTATAAACAATCGCTCCAGCATTTTCCAACATGGGAATCACGTATGGAAGAACGAAAGATTGAGTGAACATATCTTCCGTGGTGCAGAATAATCGAGGGCGTTGCCATCCCCATTCGTTTTTATCATTTTTGAAGTAGTTGCCGTGGCTTTGCCAGATTGCGATATGACGGTTTTGCAGTCCGCGTGAAATTTCATTGGGACGTGAAATGTTTTTCACCCAGGGAGCTCCTTTATAATCTATATTCAAAGATAACCGCTCCTTATCCTTTTTCTTATTCCGGTAGAAATTAGGAACCAAATCCTCAATAGGTTTTCCATCCGCATAAATGGTGAGCTGGTAATAATGAACAGGCCCCGGAAGCAGTTCTTTAACTTGATTATAAATGTTTTCTACAGTTTCCAGACGGAAAGGCTGATAGGCGAAACTCTCCGATGCATAGATTGCAATCGTCTTGCGATCATAATTTATATCGAAACTGTTCAGTTTAGGAGTGCTGATTTTGGCTGTTGCGGTATATTTGTTGAAGTAATCCGTCAGCCGTTCTTTTACATTTCTTTCAATATCTTGAGCGAAAAGAAAATTAGCACTTACAGTAAGGCATAGAAGAAACACTATTATCTTTTTCATTATTCAATGCTTTTGTTCTCATTTTCACCACAGAGGAAAGGAGAACACGGAGGGCAAATCTATGAAGCGATATAAAAATGGTTGTTCATAATAACTCTGTGTCCTCCTTTCCTCTGTGGTGAATTATCCCCGCAAAAATAACAAAAAAAGAGCGAGAAGTATCGAAACTTCCCACTCTTCTTTCATTGTTTTATATTCTCTTAATTAAGAATATTATTCTTATAAAGGAACGTATTCTACAAATGCTTCCATTGCTTCGTAAGAAGCCAGTCCTAACTTATCATACAAAGTAGCTGTGCCACGGTTGCGGTCTTCGCTACGTTGCCAGAACAAACGTTCGTCATTACCCAGGAACGGAGCGCTTTCCATCTGCGACTGATGTTTCAGGATAGAGTTACGTTTTGCACGAAGTTCTTCCGGACTGATCGGCACTGCCATTTCAATATTTTCGATTTCCCATTCAGCCCACGCACCACGGTACATCCAGATACGGCAGTCTTTCAGCCATTTGGCACCTTCTTCTTTTTCAAGATCAACGGCTGCGAATACGGCGTCCGTACATACACGGTGTGTTCCGTGCGGGTCGGCCAAGTCACCTGCAACGAAAATCTGATGAGGTTTCACTTCACGAAGCAAGTTACGTACGATTTCCACGTCTGCTTCACTGATCGGGTTTTTCTGAATCTTACCTGTTTCATAGAACGGCAAGTCTAGGAAGTGGCATCGTTCCAATGGTATATTGTTATAAGTACAGGCCGTACGGGCTTCACCACGACGAATCAGACCTTTGATAGTCAGAATGTCACGACTGTCCATATCACCATCTTTCTTCTCTTTCAAGAAATTACGTATTTCTGCATATTTCTCATTGATAACCTGATCTGCACTGTTATTGAAGAGTTGGTTGAATCCGTTGATGAAATGCATGAAACGAACTACTTCTTCGTCACCAACGGCGATATTACCGGAAGTTTCGTAAGCTACGTGTACTTCATGTTTTTGCTCTACCAAACGACGAAGCGTACCACCCATCGAAATAACGTCATCATCCGGATGCGGAGAGAAAATGATTACACGTTTCGGATACGGTTTTGCACGTTCCGGACGGTAGGTGTCATCAGCATTAGGTTTGCCACCCGGCCATCCGGTAATGGTGTGCTGTAAATCATTGAAGATTTTGATGTTTACATTGTACGCAGAACCGTAAAGTGCCAGAAGTTCACTCAAACCGTTTTCGTTATAGTCTTTATTTGTCAACTTCAGAATCGGTTTGCCGGTCAACTGACACAACCAAACAATGGCGCTACGGATTAGTTTATCATTCCATTCGCAAGAAGTTACCAGCCACGGACGTTGGATACGTGTTAAGTTCATAGCTGCTGAAAGATCAAGAGCTACATGCGCGTTGTTGTGAGTTTGCAGATAAGAAGCCGGAATAGTGTCAGTGATCGCACCTTCCACACATTCTTTAATCATAGCTGCTTTGTTTTCCCCCCATGCAAGCAGATAAACCTTCTTTGCGCCAAGGATAGTGGATACACCCATTGTAATAGAACTGATCGGCGTATTATCCAGCGTTCCGAAAATCTTGGATGCTTCGTTGCGTGATGCATTATCCAACAAAATCAGACGAGTGGTAGAATTCAGTCGGGAACCCGGTTCGTTGAACGCGATGTTACCTACACGGCCAATGCCCAACAAGGCAATATCAATACCTCCGAAGCTTTCGATGCGTTGTTCGTACAGACGGCAATATTCGAAGATGGTATCTTTGGCAATGCTTCCGTCGGGAGTGAATATATTTTGTTTGTCAATATCGATGTGATCCAGCAACATACTCTTCAAAGCATTGAAGTTGCTGTTGATTGCATCGGGAGCCAACGGATAATATTCATACATATTAAATACGATCACATTGCGGAAGCTAAGACCTTCTTCCTTATGCATGCGGATGAGTTCGGTATATACGTGGCTGGGCGAATCACCTCCGGGGAGTGCCAATACGCAGAAGCGTCCTGCTTTTTGTTTTTCGCGGATGGTCTGTGCTATTTCGCGAGCAATATAGTTAGCACCTTCTTCTACGGATTCGTAGATGTCCGTAGGGATTTTTTCGAGTCTTGTCAAGACTGATTTTTCAAATGCATTCTCCGGTCTGTAGTATCTGGGGGAGACCCGGTGGAGACTGATTTGAGAACTAAGATTTGTTTTCATAAAGTTGTTAATTAAGTTATGTAAGATTAGCGTCCTTACGACTGTATTTTCACGACAAAGATACAAAAGAAGTCTATATAATTAACTACCGAATTCTAGGTATTGTTGCTACATGAATCTGTTTTTAACATTTGTTATTTGGCAAATGTTATAGATGGAATTCGTCTGCATCTTTCCATACCGGGAACTTCTCTCTGAATTGGTTGAGAGCAGTGAGATTTACACTGACAGTCGTTATTCCTTCCTTTTCATCTGGAATTGAGCCGATTTCTTCTCCGAAAGCGGAGTAGACTTTACTTCCTCCATTATATGAAAGTTGGTACCCGTCTGTACCTACTCTGTTGACACCGCATACATAGCATTGATTTTCTAAAGCGCGTGCCCGGAGTAGAGTATCCCAAACCAGACGGCGGGGGATAGGCCAGTTGGCTACATATATTAAAAGGTCGTACTCGTTGCCTACGTTTCGGCTCCATACAGGGAAACGAAGGTCATAGCAAACCAGCAGGCAGATATTCCATCCATGATAGGGGATGATGAGTCGTTTATCACCGGCCGAAAAGTGTTCAGCTTCCCGTCCCATACGAAACAGATGTCGTTTGTCATAATAGAACTCTTCTCCTTCCGGCGTCAGAAAGAACGCACGGTTATAAAACTGTTCGTTCTCTGTTGCTATATAGCTTCCGCAAATGGCTAGCTGGAATTTGGCGGCCCATTGTTTGAGTGTTGTAATGGTTTCTCCGGAATTTGGCTCTGCCAGTATTTTACTCTGCATACTGAATCCGGTAGAAAACATCTCCGGTAAAACAACAATCTCCGTTATTCCACGAAGACTTTGTAGCTTTTCGTGGAGCAAACGGAGATTTTCTTGTTTATTTTCCCAAACAATATCGGTTTGTATGATAGAAATACGGATAGACTCCATGATAACTAAGTATTATACTTAATACCTAATACTTAAATCATATTTCTCCAAGAGCAAAATTCTCCGGATGTTTTCCTTTGAAATCCTTGAAGTAAAGTTTGATTTCTCTCATGTCCTTATTAATATCTCCTGACGGCATGATAGCTTTCGTTGCCGAAATCGTTTTTTTGCTGTAATCAATACCAATCAGAACGATAGGAACCTGTGCTTTCAAGGCTATAAAATAAAAGCCTTTTTTCCAGTTTGGATTCGCTTTACGGGTTCCTTCGGGAGTGATAGCCAAATTAAACTTTTTATATTCGGCAAATTTATGAACCATTTGATCTACTAGCGAAGTTTTTCGACTGCGGTCGACGGGAATTCCGCCAACTGCTTTGAAAAAAATTCCAAGCGGAAAGAAAAACCATTCTTTTTTCATCATGAAACTTGTCTTACGGCCTATAGCACCATAAAATAGTTTTCCAATAAATAAATCAAGGTTTGTTGTGTGTGGAGCGGCACATATCACGCATTTATCATAATTAGGCACCGTAACGTTTGTCTTCCACCCTAACAGGCGGTAATAGATAAAGCTATAAATTGCTTTTTTCATTCTGTTGTTAGTTCAATTTCCCTATAGCTTCAATAATCTCGTTTACCTTTGCATTAAAATCAGCACGGAATTTCTTATAAAAACCTTTCACGTTGCCCGGTTCTGTGTGGCTGATGCGAGTGACAAACTCATCCTGCATCTTCAGTACCTCTGCCATCAGTTCATCTGCTTTCACCTTGTCTGTGCCAGGGATGAACATGCTGTTGATTAAACACTCGGTGAATAATTCTCCTGCGATATAGTTTACGTTCTTTTTGAGTTCTCTTCTACTTGCCATAATCTTTACATTTAATGGTGAATAATAAAAAATACTTGCGGTAAAGATAGGTACTTTCTTTGATTCTAGCGAATAATACGGGGAAAAACATTATTCAAGCCTGCATCTTCTTGCTGTATTTCTTTATTCAAATAACTTCGCAGGATTGATACTTAAGAATTGTTCGGCTTTCATGCCCCCTTCTCCGACTACGAAACTAGCATACGGTTGATACATTTTGCGTATTTCTTCTAGTCCTGCATTATACATTTCACTGTTGCTTTTTACTTCTATGGCTACAATCCGGTTTTTCTTTTTCAATATATAATCTACTTCCTTATCTTTTTCTCTCCAGTAAAATACTTCATAGTTACCAGTAAATGCGTTGGAAACAATATGTGCACCAATTGCAGATTCAAAAATACGTCCCCATTCTTTTCTGTTGAGAATAGCCTCCTTAAAAGTCAAATCATTATATACGGTTTTTAAAGCATTGTTGAATACCTGAAATTTAGGAGCGCTTGCTCTTTGGCGCGACTTGTCCATTGCAAACTTTTGTAAACCGGTCAGTAAGCCGCTATCTCCCAGTAAGTTTAAATATCCTGCTAGCGTTGTTGTATTTCCAGCGTCTTGTAATGCTCCTACCATTTTGGTCAGCGATACGATTTCACCGGAATAAGAAGTTCCCAGTTCAAAAGTTTGCCGTAATAATGCCGGTTTGCTAATTGGGGAATCGTATAAAATATCTTTATTGATAGTGGCATCTATGATTGCTCCATTGATATATTGTCCCCAGCGTTCTTCATCTTCTATCAAAAAAGCTGCTCCCGGGTATCCACCGAAATAAAGATACTGTTCCAGACTCATATTAAATGCATCCCGCATTTCCGGATACGACCAGTGTGTCATTCTTATCTCTTCAAAGCGACCCATCATCGAGTCTGATAATCCCTTTTCTAACAATACACGTGAAGAGCCGAGAAGAACAACTTTCATATTAATATCATTGAATGTATCTGCATCCCATTCTTTTTTGACTACTTCACTCCAATTTTTTATTTTTTGAATTTCATCGATTATCAGAATAAATTCAGATAATTTTTCTACTCGCATCTGTACTCTTGCCGTATTCCAACAGTCTGAAATCCAAGATGTCTGTGTAGCAGGAATACTATCTGCCGAATAGATTTGATAAGGTAGATTCAGATCATTGACTACTTGTTTGATGACTGTAGTCTTTCCAACTTGGCGAGGTCCTAACACTACTTGCAGGAAATGTCGAGGCTCTTTTAGTCTTTTTGTAATCGTTTGATATTGAACTCTTTTATACATGTTTTCTGTTGTTTATTCAATAGAATGAGTACTTTTACTCAATATATTGATTAGTTTTACTCAATAAATAACGCAAATATACACAATAAGTTGCTTTGTATCATTTTAAATCTACAATTCTTTATCTTTTCTTTAATCATGAAATTAAAGAGTATAAAAATGAATGAAACGGTGCAGAAATGAATGAAAGTTTGGTCTACTATAAAGTTGAAAAACATAAAAACATCTGCCACCTGCAACGAAAAGCGTGTAACACACTAATTAATAAATAGTTGGAACGTTGCAGATACCTGTTGCAGATAGGTTGCAGATAAAGTATCTGCAACACGTTATATAATCAAAGAAAAAGCCTGGATTCCTTTGTGCAAAGCTATGGGATAATTGGGGTGACTCCGTGGAGAAATGGTGGTGTCTCTACGGGGAAACGACAGTATCCTTACGTAGAAACTGTAGTGTCTCGCCTTAGGAACTCTCGTTTCCTGCCGTGGAAACTGTAATTTCTAATGCCGGAAACGACAGTTCCCCGCCTGGAAACGGGAAGTTAATGTATACAATAAACTTTTGC
>NZ_JADPLO010000095.1:0-17000 GCF_015667765.1 Bacteroides sp. 1001302B_160321_D4
AGGGCTGTCGGACTTCTAATAGTCCGGCAGCCCATTTTTTTACATTTACTTCTGTTATTACTTCTTCGAAAATAGTGACGGTATATGCCCGGGATAGTGACGGTATCGGACCAAGATAGCGTCACTATTTGTCTTGGATACCGTCACTATCTTACTTTTATTAAATTATACTCCGTAGTATTTTTAGTTATTCTCTGTTTTATAGGTGATTACAAAAATCTATTCCATACGTCTACTATGTAAATCGTATGCAATAAAATAAAAAATGAGAAGAAATTTATTTAAACATATCCTTTGGATATTGATACTTGCAGAGTGTTTTCCTCTATTGGCAATTGCCGGATCGCAGCAAAAGGAACAACGTTATAAAATAGCCGTATGTGACTGGATGATTCTGAAACGTCAGAAAATCGGTTCATTCCAATTGGTACATAAATTGAATGGTGACGGTGTAGAATTGGATATGGGTGGCCTTGGCAAGAGGGAAATGTTTGATAATAAATTGCGCAAGCCCCATTTCCAGCAATTATTTCGTGAAACTGCTCAAAAATATCAATTAGAAGTTTCTTCTATTGCTATGTCCGGTTTCTATGGACAGTCTTTTCTGGAACGAGCTAATTATAAAGATTTAGTTCAGGATTGCCTTCATGCCATGAAAGTGATGAATGCCAAAGTAGCCTTTCTTCCTTTGGGAGGAATCAAAGCCGGATGGGAAAAGATTCCGGCACTACGGACAGAAGTTGTAAAACGCTTGAAGGAGGTAGGAGATATGGCAGCTTCTGAAGGAGTGGTGATTGGTATTGAAACTCAACTGGATGCAAAAGGAGATGTGAAACTACTGAAAGAAATTAATTCTCCCGGAATCAAGATTTATTTTAAATTTCAAAATGCATTGGAGAATGGAAGGGATTTGTGCAAGGAGTTGAAGATTCTGGGGAAAAAGAGGATTTGCCAGATTCACTGTACGGACACAGATGGAGTGACTTTACCTTATAATGAACGATTGGACATGAATAAGGTGAAAAAGACACTGGATAAGATGGGATGGAGTGGATGGCTGGTGGTAGAACGTTCGCGTGACAAGAATGACGTGCGGAACGTGAAAAAGAATTATGGTACGAATATTAAGTATTTGAAAGAGGTGTTTCAACAGAGATAGGAGGATATTATGATATAGTTAAGAGAGAAAAAAGTGCAAAATCTATTTTTTTATTCTTTTAAGTGATTACATATTTTTTGATTGTACGTCTTTCCTTAAAAGAACTTTTAGATTTTGAAGATATAATATATTATTTTTGTTTAAATTAAAATTTAATCTATGAAGAGTAAGATGAAGATTAAAATGAAAGTTGTCGGGAGCATAGCTTGTTTATCGATGATTTTATTTATGGGCTCTTGTGCTGGAGATGGTTTTGATGAAGAAACCTTCTCCGGTGGCGTGACGAATACGCAATTGGATTCGCCGAAAGCATCGGATGTGGCTTTTGAAAAACTGGCTACAACTGAAAATAATGTAAAAGTTACTTGGTCTGTTGTTATGGGGGCAGGTGGTTATAAATTTTCTATGTACATTGTAGATGACCCTGATCATCCTGTAGCTGTAGTGAAGGACAGTATTGTAGACGGGACGGCTGTAGTATGTCCTTGGGTAGAAGATACGAACTATAAGGTTGAGATTGCAGCATTGGGGAATGAAAAGTTGAATAATACAGCTTCCGTTTCCGCCACTGAAATCAGTTGGTCTACACTTGTTGCCGCAACGCTTGTTCCTAATGGTACAGACTTGACTACATATTTTGCTGAACATCCGGTGACTACGGGAAAAGATACAGAAGTTGCTTTCGAACTGGAAGCAGGAGGGACGTATTATATTTCAGGAGATTTGAACTTTGGCGTAAATAATGTACAGTTGCGCGGAAATAAAACACGCGGGAATGCGAATGTGAAATTCACTGCTCCGGCTTCTATTATTACTTGTGGTGGAGGATTAGCCTTGAAGTTTATCAACTTTGATTGTGATGTAGTGACAGATGGGGCTTTTTTAAAGTTTGGTGATGTTCCGGAAGAGATATTGGATACAAAGAGAACCGATCATGGAAAAGTAACTAATCCTATGGTTATTCAATCTTGCAATATCAAGGCTGTTAGAAAATACTTAGTTCACATTAACGGAAAGAAGTATGGTATTCAAAATTTTGCAATCAGAAATTGTGTAATAGATTGCTATCAAGCTGCTGACCTGATAAACTTTAACTCTAGCAGTTCGATTGTGAAAGACTTCGAAATAAGTAACTCTACGATTTATAGTCATAACCAAAACGGTTCTCGTTTTTTACGTTATGGAGGTGGACAAACAACCAGTTATGATGGTTGGTCAAGAGGATCGATGACATTTATAAGCAATACATTCTATAATCTCTCCTATTCCGGACAGAGTTTTAATGGCAATGGTTGGTCACAGACACATAATGAGGTAATTTCAAAGAACAATTTGTTTATTGACTCATTTTCGGGAAATTTCAATCGTCGTATAAGAATGCAGGGTACAAAGGTAGCTGCAACTTTTGAAAATAACTGTTATTGGTACAATGGCGCATTGCCACTGGATGAGACTTCAAATCGTGCGGATGGTGATAAGAGCAATTCTGCTTATGGCGTGGATCCGGGATTCGCTGATGCTGCAAACGGTGATTTTACTCCGAGTGCTCCCGAAGTATTTGCTCATGGTAGTGGCGACCCGCGTTGGTTAAATTAAAAAGATAATAAATCTAGAATACGATAAAGATGAAACATAAGAATATATATAGAATCAGTATCAGCCTGCTTCTAGCTTTTGTGATGGCTTTGCCGACAATAGCACAGAATACTAAAACATTCAAAGGAGTTGTGCTGGATGAGACCGAGCAACCTATTATTGGAGCTGCCATAAAGGTTGTAGGAACAACAGTGGGAACAATAACGGATTTAGATGGAAATTTCACATTGAATGTTCCTGATGGTAAGGAAGTGGAAATCTCTTATATAGGATATGTACCACAACGTTTTTCTGCTCCATTCAAATTGACAAAGATCATCTTGAAGGAAGATACGCAGCAATTGGATGAAGTTGTAGTTGTGGGTTATGGTACGCAGAAGAAAGCGCATTTGACTGGTGCTATCGCCACTGTTCCCGTTGATGATATTCAGGATATTTCAAGTGGAAGTTTGGCCAGTACATTGAGCGGTTTGGCAAATGGTATCTCTGTAAACGGAGGTGATACTCGTCCGGGACAAAACGCTACGATTACTATTCGTCAGAATGGTGAGTTGGAAGAAATGGGAGGTACCAACCTGCAGCCATTGTATGTTATTGATGGTTACATTTATCCTACGGAAGTAAAAGTGGGAAGTACTTATACTAATTTGGGTGCGGAAGCGTTTAACAACTTAGATCCATCAGTTGTGGAAAGTATTTCTATCTTGAAGGATGCTTCTGCAGCAGTTTACGGTGCTCGTGCAGCAAATGGTGTTATTCTGGTAACCACAAAAAAGGGAAAGTTAGGTGCGCCTAAAATTTCATATAATGGAACATTTGGTATTACAGATGAAGTATCTCGTCCTAAGATGTTGAATGCGTATGAGTATGGCAAGTTATGGAATGCAGTACGTATGGCTGACCCGACGGAGACAAGTATTGATCCGTTAAGAGCTATTTTTCAGCAGGATGAGTTGAATGCCATGAAAAGTTTGCACTATGATTTACTGGATAAATATTGGGAATCCGCATTGACGCAGCAGCATAGTGTAAACCTGAGCGGTGCTACTGAAAAAGCCAGTTATTTTGCCGGAATTTCTTATTTTGATCAGGATGGTAACTTAGGTAAGTTGGATTACAATCGTTGGAATTACCGTGCTGGTGTAGATGTGAAAATCAGCAAGTGGATAAAAGCGAATGTACAGGTCTCCGGTGATTATGGAAAGAAAAATACTCCTCTGAATCAGGTCGGAGGTTCGTCTGCAGAGAAAGATTACAATACGCTGTTGACACATCCTTATTATATTCCCGAATATGTGGGTGAATATGCGGTAGCTGCTTACGGTCCTACTAATTCATCGGTAAGTAATATTCAGAATTACAATTTCAATGTACTTCAGAATAATGGCGACTATAAACGAAACATGACATCAAACATGAATATTAATGCCGGGTTGGAATACGATTTCGGATGGAATAAATGGTTGAAAGGACTGAAATTGAAGTTTACTTATTCGAAGAGTGTCAATACGAATAAGACAAATGATTATGGTACTTCTTATAATCTTTATTATTTGGAGACTCGTTCTGGTAGTGGAGAACATTTGTATACTCCAATTGAAGGAGCGGATAACAGTGCATTTGAAAATACTAGTTTTTATTTGGCAAATAGTGGAAAACCGGTGGTTAACTCCAGTACAAGTGATATTACTGGATATTTGTCTCGTTCCATGACTCGTTCGGATAACTATCAGATGAACTTTACTGCAGCATATAATAGGGATTTCGGACTACATTCTGTAGGAGGTTTATTCTCCATTGAAAAGTCTGAATCAGAAACAGAATATTTGTACGGTATGGTTACTAACCCATACGAATTTACGACAGGACAATCTAATTCGGTAGACTGGAATAGTACTCCTAGTACAGAATTCACTCGTTTTGAGTCGGGTAATTTATCTTATATCGGTCGTTTGAATTATTCTTATGATAACAAATATTTACTGGAGTTCCTGCTTCGTTCGGATTCTTCCACCAAGTTTGCTCCTGAAAATTATTGGGGATTTTTCCCGTCAGTATCTGCTGGTTGGGTGGTTTCACAAGAAGAATGGTTTACTAAGAACGTTACATGGATTGATTACTTAAAGTTGCGTGCATCTTTTGGTTTGACCGGTCGTGATAATACAACAGCATGGCAATGGTTGCAGACTTACGGAACAGATAAGGATAAAGGGCCAGTATTTGGCACTAGTACAGAGGCCAATGCCGGTAGTCACCTCACAATGAATAAAAACAATGCAGCAATCAATCGGGATGCTCATTGGGATAAATCTTATAAAGGTAATTTGGGGCTTGATTTCAATGTTCTCGATAATCGTTTATCATTCAATATTGACGCTTACTATGAATGGAACCGTGAGATGTTGCTTAGTTATAATGCCTCTGTTCCATCTACAGTGGGAGCTAATTCTGCGAAAGTGAATTATGGAGAATTGAATACTTATGGTGTTGAACTGTCTGCTACATGGAGAGACAAGATAGGTAAGGATTTTAAGTATAAAATTCAGTTGAACACCGGGTATAGTGATAATGAGATTTTGGTAAGAGACTGGGATCAGAAGCCTACTTATAAGAGCTATAAGAAGGGTGATCGTTTGGATCAAGGCATCTGGGGTATGCAGTGTATCGGTATGTTCCGCAGCTATCAGGATATTGACGAGTATTTTGCCAAGTACAATATTACTTCCTATATGGGTAACGTTAAAGAAGATGTAAAACCGGGTATGTTGATTTATAAAGACGTGCGTGGAGCCAGACAAGATGATGGTACATACGCCGGACCGGATGGTGTGGTTAGCTCTGAAGATGACCAAGTACGGTTATCTAATCGAAGCAATCCTTACAGCATGACAATGAACCTGAACGCAGAATGGAAGGGGCTTTCTTTGACAGCTCAGTTTAATGCGAGCTGGGGTGGTTATAGTTTCTTGCCTGATGATGCAATTTCTTTAGGAAACCAAGGAACATCGGCTAATAAGTATAATGATTTGGAATATGCAAATATGCCTTCGTTCTGGACTACAGACAATATGTTTGTGTATAACGACGTAGTAGATGCAGCAGGTAATGTAGTGGTGAAAGCCAATCGCAATGGAAAATATCCGAACTTGAGATGGGGCAGCGTGAATGCAGTAACTTCTTCTTTCTGGAGAGTAAGCGGAACACGTGTCAAACTGAATCGCGTTACATTAGCTTACCGTATACCGTCAAAATATACAAAAATGATAGGTATCGAAAGTTGCCGTTTTAACATTACAGGACAGAATCTATTAAGTTTCTATAATCCTTATCCGGATAATTTTATTGATCCGATGACTACTTATGGGAATTATCCTACCCTGCGTAAATTCACGATTGGTGTTAATTTAACATTCTAAAAGAACAGTAAAATGAAAAGAAAAAATATATTCCGTATCAGCGTAGCTTTTTGGGCGATGACTGCGTTTACTTCTTGTAGCGACCAGTTCATGCAAGACAAGCAGAACTTTGATAGCACTACTGCCGATGCTTATAATTATTGGAGTGGTGCACTAGGACGTGTAGCAGATGTTTATAGAGTATGTCTGCCAGATCCTAAGGCTACTCCCAGTTCAATGTATAACAGTACCGGTTTAGCAGACGACCAATCTAAGTCGACTGAAGAATATAGTGGATTCAGCGCTTTTGTCGATCCACTCAAGCCGTTAACTTATCAAACCGGAAATAATCCTGTACCTGATTACTTTGAAGGAACGAAAGGTGATCCTATAACTTCCGCTTATGGACGTATTCGTAATATTAATGATGTCATTGCAGGCATTGAAGGAAGCACGCTTTCTCAGGAAGAAAAGAATGAGTTGTTGGGGCAGGTTTACTTTTTTCGTGCATGGTGCTATTATAATTTGGTGAAATGGTATGGTGGTGTGCCCATCATTACGGAAGTACAGGAACCTGTTGAAAGTTCTGTTGTTCCCCGTTCTTCCGCAAAGGATTGTTTCAAATTTATTTGTGATGATTTGGAGAGAGCTGAAACATTGTTAGCACCTTTTACGGGAGCCGGACAATGGATGTCGGGTGATAATTACGGTCGTGTTACTTCCGGTACAGCAGTGGCTTTGTTGGGTCGGGTACGTGTACTATATGCCAGTCCGCTATTTAATCGCTCCAATGATTTGTCCCGTTGGACACAGGCTTACAATGATATAAAAAGATCTATTGACGTGCTGGCGGCTGCCGGATATGGTTTGGCTAATGAAAGTAATCCCGGTGTGAACGCTTCCGGTTGGGCTAGTCTTTTTACTGAAGTGCCGAGTCAAGAAGCTGTATTTGTAACGCTCCACAACACGCTGACGGAAGGAGTTCCTGATTATCGTAAAAATAATACGTGGGAAAATGGCATCCGGCCGTACAATGCTAGAGGAGGAGGTGGCAAAACACCTTCCGCCATGTTGGTAGATATGTTTCCTATGTCTGACGGCAAGATACCTGCAACTTGTGAAACATACAATACGTTAACTAAATCAGATATACCTTATTATCGCGAATTTCCTTTCGTCGATCGTGATCCGCGCTTCTATCGTACATTCGCTTTCCCGGGAGTTCGTTGGTCGTTTGTCGGTAATCCTACGACACAAGGGAACCGATACCCGCACAATGGTCCTGATTATGAACTTTGGAACTATACCTGGTATACGGATGCAGCTTATGTAGATGATATTGAAGCCAATAGCAGTGTGACCTATGGCGCTGATGGTCTCCTTAATGATGTAAAAGGTTTTTATGTACGTAAACGCTCTGATGACAGAGATGTGAATGCTATTGCCCGTTATGTCTATGATGAAAAGTCCGGGGGATTCACACGTTCTGCCGCGCCGTATATGGAGATTAGATATGCGGAAGTATTACTTAATTATGCAGAAGCAGCATGTAATGCGGGTGAGATGGGAGTTGCCGTTGATCAATTACAAAAAATCCGTGCTCGTGTTGGTTATAAAGCTGAAAATAATTATGGATTGGAAGCAGGTTTGGACGGTGACCAAGCTAAATGTATGGCAGCTATCATGTATGAACGTCAAATTGAATTGGCATACGAAGGAAAACGTTTCGATGATATGCGTCGCTGGATGTTGTTTGATGGCGGCATAGAACTTCCTGAAGGTGCGCCTGCTACTTGGAAACTGACTGGCTGGGGTGGAAACACATGTACATATCTTGGTTTTAAGCCACTCAACGGACAACGTCGCGAGAATTTTGAATTCCGTACAACTGTAAACGGTGGCATTGGTGGAACAAATGTTGACGACGATCCGTTAGTAAAAGCTGGAATTACCCGTCCGGCTGCAATGGATTTGAGAAAGGATCTTGCCAGCGAACAGGATAGGCTGAAAGAATTTTATTCAAATTATTTGACCCGTAAGACAAAGAAAGGCGATTCTTATGATGATAGCCATTCTCCATTGTATATCGCGTTCCTTCCAAGGTATTATATCCTTGGTTTCCATCAAGGTATCCAGGGTAATAATAGTACATTGCTGCAAACCATCGGCTGGGGAGATTACAACAACGGTGGCGCAAACGGTACTTTTGACCCGCTGGCTGAATAAAAAACTCAACTTCCTTCGATAAGAACCTTGCATTTCGGTGCAGGGATAATTACATCGGAGATGAATCACAGGATGCTTCGGCATCGAAAACCATAGAAATTCACCGGTTCCTCCCTCTTTTCTTTGAGAAGACGGCAGGAATTGGTGAATTTTTGTTCGTTAAATCAGCTGATTTTAGTTATCTTTGCCTTCGCAAACTTCTCAAAACGCTTCCCCAAGCCTGCTGAATGCCTGCAAACTTCCAGAAACGCTTTCCCAAGCTTGTAAAATGCCGGAAAACTTTTTAAATCGCTTTTGCAAGCTTGAAAAACGCCTGCAAATTTTAAAAAATGCTTTCACAGGTATGCAAAACGTCCACGAATTTACAGCAACCATTTCGCGGGCTTGTCCGGACTTCGAATTTTTCAGAGATAGATAGAACAAGTATGAATCCCGAAAGAAAAAATTATGGGAAGTTATCAAAAAGCAGACGGTATCACACTGTCACAACTGAACAACACTGAGTACACCAATTTCATGAATCGTGTGCTGACACTCCTCACCGCAGGAAGTATTTCCAAACTGACAGTAACAAACATCGTGAACAGCATCAAGCCGAAGTTGGTACAAATGGAAGACCTAGTGAACCGTTCCACGGCCAACGCCGAAACAAAGGATTTACTGAAACTGGATGCCGAACGCGATTCGTATGTCAGTTATTTGTTGGCTACTGTCCGTGCGGCCAAAAACTCACCGTTGGCAGCGCAACGAGATGCATATAATACCTTGGAAATCACGGTGCGCCCTTATACCGGACTGGCACGCATGCGCAATATGGAGGAAACGGCAGCCATCAGCGGACTACTGCTTGATTTCCGCAAGGAAGCCGTGAAAACCGCCGTTACGGCACTCAATTTGGATGCCATATTAACGGCACTCGAAACCGCCAATAAAAACTATTCGGCACTGACAGACGCCCGTTCCGTTACTCGTACAGCAGAATCGGTTGCGGACTCAAAGACTGTGCGTGCGCAGCTTGATTCACTCTACGATGACTTGGTGATGCACATAACCGCTGTCAATATACTGACTCCCTCCATAACGGAAGCTTCAGCGTTTCTTACTGCTCTCAACCAAGTCATAGCCGAAACAAAAGCTGCTTATAATCGTCGTAAAGGTATTACGGCTCCCTCAAAGCCTTCCGGAGGCAACGGAACGATAACGCCTGGTGAAGGTGAAACTCCCGCTCCTGATGAAGGCGGTGGAGTAACTCCTCCTTCCGGTGGCAGCGACAGTGGCGAAGCTCCCGATCCGGCTCTCTGACGGCAGTCAATAGAAGAGAAAATGTGAAAAGAGGGAATCTTAAGATTCCCTCTTTTCTTTTACACCAAGCTATTCCGGTTATTCGGATTTCGTGTGTGACACATTCCTTCCTTCGTCGTTTTTTCTTCCGATAGAGAAATGACCGGCAGAAAAAGACACTTTTCAGCAAAGTGATTCTCGATAGTACTACACGGACCATTGGAGACTGGAAAGTCGTTTCTCTCCCCCGCATTTGATAAAAGATCATCATCACTGATTACAAATCTTTTCTTCTTTCGTCTTATTATTGTATTTTTGAATTAACAACTTCACAAAACCAAATAAAAATGAAGAAGAAACAGGTACTTTTAGCAGTTTTTGCTGCAACAATGTTGACTCCGACCGTTGCATGGGCGCAATACCCACAAATATCTGGCGAAGCCAAAGAAAACTATACAAAAATGATGACTGAAGAGCGGAAACGCTCTGATGAAGCATGGGCAAAAGCGTTGCCGATAGTACAAAAAGAAGCTAGAGAAGGACGTCCATATATTCCTTGGGCTGGTCGTCCGTACGATTTGCCACAGGCTGATATCCCTTCATTCCCAGGTGCTGAAGGTGGTGGTATGTACAGTTTTGGTGGTCGTGGAGGTAAAGTGATAACTGTCACAAATCTGAATGATCGTGGACCGGGTTCTTTCCGTGAAGCATGTGAAACTGGTGGTGCACGTATTATCGTTTTTAATGTTGCTGGTATCATCCGTCTGGAATCTCCGATTATCGTCCGTGCTCCTTACGTAACTATTGCCGGACAAACAGCTCCGGGAGACGGTGTTTGTATTGCTGGAGAATCATTTTGGGTAGATACACATGATGTGGTGGTACGTCACATGCGTTTCCGTCGTGGAGAAACGAAAGTATGGCATCGTGATGACTCTTTCGGAGGTAATCCTGTTGGTAATATAATGATCGACCACTGCTCCTGTACATGGGGATTGGATGAGAACATTTCTTTCTATCGCCACATGTACGACCCGAGTGAAGGACAATATGAAAGCAAAGACTTGAAACTTCCTACTGTAAACGTAACTATTCAAAATACTATCTCGGCAAAAGCGTTGGATACATACAATCATGCGTTTGGTAGCACGTTAGGTGGTGAGAACTGTGCATTTGCCCGTAACCTTTGGGCTAGTAACTCCGGACGTAATCCTTCTATCGGCTGGAATGGTATATTCAATTTCGTTAATAATGTAGTATTCAATTGGGTGCACCGTTCTTCCGATGGTGGTGATTATACCGCGATGTTCAATATGATTAACAACTACTACAAACCGGGACCTGCTACTCCTAAGGATTCCAATGTGGGACATCGTATCTTGAAACCGGAAGCAGGACGTAGTAAGCTGGATCATAAAGAATATGGGCGAGTATATGCCGACGGAAATATAATGGAAGGCTATCCTGAAATAACTAAAGATAACTGGAATGGCGGTATTCAGATTGAAACTCAACCAAACACTGACGGATATACTGAATACATGCGTAGCTACCAGCCGTTCGAAATGCCGTATATCAATATCATGGGAGCTAAAGATGCTTATGACTATGTATTGAAACATGTAGGTGCGAATATTCCTTGTCGTGATATTGTTGACGAACGTGTGATTGAAGAAGTAAGAACAGGTATTCCTTATTATGAAAAGAAACTTCCTAAAGACGCTTATGGTGACTTGACAGGTTTGTCTCCTAAGTCAATGGGAGAAGACGGACAGTTCAAGTATCGTCGTTTGCCGAAAGATTCTTATAAGCAGGGTATTATTACTGATGTTCGCCAGATGGGTGGTTATCCTGAATACAAAGGTACTCCTTATGTTGATACAGACAAAGATGGTATGCCGGACGAATGGGAAATTGCTAACGGATTAAATCCGAACGATCCGAGTGATGCCAATAAAGACTGTACTGGTGACGGATATACGAATATTGAAAAATATATCAACGGTATCAGCACAAAGCATAAAGTAGATTGGAGAGATATGAAAAACAACTACGATACATTGGCTGAAAAAGGAAAATTAATGTAATTATGAAAAAGATACTGATACTATCATTGCTTTTTATTTCCGGTTGGATGTCTGCGCAGGCAGTCGACTTAAATAAAGAGAATCGTGATCCTGAATATGTAAAGTCTATTGTCGGCCGATCACAAAAGATCGTTGATAAACTCGGACTTACAGATGCGAAAATAGCCGAAGATGTTCGCAATGTCATAGCCAATCGTTACTTCGAATTAAATGATATTTATGAGGTACGGGATGCGAAAGTCAAGAAAGTAAAAGAATCCGGGTTGACTGGTGAGGCTAAAAATGAAGCTTTGAAAGCTGCGGAAAATGAAAAAGATGCGGCGCTATATCGTTCACATTTCGCTTTTCCTGCCAATTTATCCCTCTTTCTTGATGAAAAGCAAATAGAAGCCGTTAAGGATGGCATGACTTATGGAGTAGTAAAAGTGACTTATGACTCACATCTGGACATGATCCCTACTTTGAAAGAAGAAGAAAAAGCTCAAATCTATGCTTGGTTGATAGAGGCACGTGAATTTGCGTTGGATGCAGAAAATTCGAATAAGAAACATGCTGCTTTCGGAAAATACAAAGGACGTATCAACAACTATCTGGCTAAACGTGGATATGACCTGAAGAAAGAACGAGAGGAATGGTATAAACGTATAAAAGCCCGTGGAGGTTCTATATAATTAAAAAATAAGATACTATAAAAAGAAGTGAAATTCTTTCCCATTGTAAATGGTTAGTTTGTTTGATGGTGGAAAGGGTGGCTCGGAGAGTCGCCCTTTTATCGTATATAAATTTTGAATCTATTGATTCTTCTAGTATATTTGAGTACAAACGGCGCTTTCCATCGTCTCCTCTGTATAAAAGATACAAATATAGAATATAGAAATGAAAAAGTTAAGAAATACATTAGCCGCAATAAGTCTTCTGTTTCTGGCTTCTTGTGGGGGGAACAAAGACTACTACATGTTCACTTCGTTTCATGAACCGGCTGATGAGGGGTTGAGATACTTATATAGTGAGGACGGAATTCACTGGGACAGTATTCCGGGAGTTTGGCTAAAGCCGGAACTGGGACAGCACCAGCTCATGCGGGATCCCTCGATGGTACGTACTCCGGATGGAACCTACCATTTGGTCTGGACTACAAGTTGGAAAGGTGATTTAGGATTTGGCTACGCACATTCCAAAGATCTGATCCATTGGTCGGAACAACAGATGATTCCTGTAATGGCAGACGAACCGACTACTATTAATGTATGGGCTCCGGAAATTTTCTATGACGACGAGAACGATCAGTTTATGGTCGTATGGGCTTCCTGTGTTCCCGGGCGTTTCGAAAAGGGGATAGAAGAAGAGAATAATAATCATCGTTTATACTATATCACTACAAAAGATTTTAAAACCGTCTCGAAAGCAAAACTTTTGTATGATCCGGGATTCAGTACCATTGATGCCGTTATCGTGAAACGGGCAAAGAATGACTATGTAATGGTACTCAAGGATAACACCCGACCGGAACGTAATCTGAAAATCGCTTTTTCCGATTCTATGACCGGTCCTTATTCGCCCGCATCCCAACCTTTCACTGAATCCTTTGTAGAAGGACCGTCTGTAGAGAAAGTGGGAGACGATTATCTAATCTATTTTGATGTATATAAGAAAAAAATATATGGCGCTATGCGTACGAAGGATTTCCGGAACTTTACAGATGTAACAGAAGAGGTAAGCATCCCTGTAGGGCATAAGCATGGAACCATATTTACGGCTCCGGAATCAGTCGTAAAAACATTGCTGGAAGAAAAGAAATAAACCCGGAAACAATTTTAAATCAGAATAAATCATGAACAACTCTGCTAAAATTCTTTTTGTACTGGCTGCCGGTTGGTTGACTACTACAGCCTTTGCACAAGATAGAATTCATTATACAGGAAAAGAATTATCGAACCCTGCTTGTCACGACGGACAACTGTCTCCGGTAGTCGGAGTACATAACATTCAGTTGGTACGTGCCAATCGTGAACATCCCGATGCTTCGAACGGCAATGGATGGACGTATAATCATCAGCCGATGCTGGCTTATTGGAATGGACAGTTTCTCTATCAATACCTGGCAGATCCTTCTGACGAACACGTACCGCCTTCACAGACTTTTCTGATGACATCGAAGGATGGATATCGCTGGACAAATCCGGAAATTGTGTTTCCTCCTTATCAAGTTCCCGATGGATACACCAAAGAGTCTCGTCCGGGTGTGCAGGCCAAAGATCTGATTGCCATTATGCACCAGCGTGTCGGATTCTATGTTTCTAAATCCGGCAAGCTGATTACAATGGGAAATTATGGAGTTGCTTTGGATAAAAAAGATGATCCCAATGATGGAAACGGTATTGGCCGGGTGGTTCGTGAAATAAAGAAAGACGGTTCTTACGGACCGATCTATTTCATTTATTATAATCATGGATTTAATGAAAAGAATACTGATTATCCGTATTTTAAGAAAAGCAAGGATCGTGAGTTTGTGAAGGCTTGCCAGGAAATTCTTGACAATCCGCTGTATATGATGCAGTGGGTGGAAGAAGCCGACCGTGAAGATCCTATTCTCCCGCTGAAGAAAGGATACAAAGCATTCAATTGTTATACATTGCCGGATGGACGTATTGCCAGTCTTTGGAAACATGCGCTTACCTCTATCAGTGAGGATGGCGGACATACTTGGGCAGAGCCTGTGCTTCGTGCAAAAGGTTTCGTTAATAGCAACGCGAAAATTTGGGGACAGCGTTTAAGTGATGGTACATACGCTACTGTATATAATCCGTCGGAATTTCGTTGGCCGCTGGCTATATCTTTGAGTAAAGATGGATTGGAATATACAACATTGAATCTGGTGCATGGTGAAATCACTCCCATGCGTTATGGAGGAAATTATAAATCATACGGTCCTCAATATCCACGTGGTATTCAGGAAGGCAATGGGGTACCTGCCGATGGTGATTTGTGGGTTTCTTACAGTGTGAACAAGGAAGATATGTGGATTTCCCGTATTCCTGTCCCGGTGGAAATAAATGCTTCAGCACATGCGGATGATGATTTCTCTAAAAATAAATCAATTGCGGAACTGACTGACTGGAATATTTATTCTCCGGTTTGGGCTCCTGTTTCTTTGGAGGATCAATGGTTGAAGTTGCAGGATAAAGATCCGTTTGATTATGCCAAAGTGGAACGTAAAATTCCGGCTTCTAAAGAATTGAAAGTATCATTTGATTTGAAAGCCGGCCAGAATAATAAAGGCACACTCCAGATTGAATTTCTGGATGAGAATGGAATAGCCTGTTCTCGTATGGAACTTACTGATGATGGCATTTTCCGATTGAAAGGCGGCTCCCGGTTTGCAAATATGATGAAATATGAAGCAGGAAAGGTTTATCATGTAGAAGCAGTCCTTTCTACTGTTGATCGTAATATTCAAGTATATGTAGATGGCAAGAGAGTAGGGCTGCGTATGTTCTATGCGCCCGTGGCTGCTGTGGAGCGAATCGTATTCCGTACTGGCGTACCTCGTACATTCCCGACTGTAGATACTCCTGCCGACCAGACTTATGATCTGCCGAATGCAGGTGCGCAAGATCCATTGGCTGAATATGGCATTGCCAATGTGAAAACATCTTCTGCAGATAAAGATGCGTCTTCTGCTTTTTTAAAGTATGCTGACTTCAGTCATTATGCAGACTATTTCAACGGTATGGAAGACGAAAATATTGTTCAGGCAATTCCCAATGCAAAGGCTTCGGAATGGATGGAGGAAAATATTCCTTTGTTCGAGTGTCCGCAACATAACTTTGAAGAAATGTATTATTATCGTTGGTGGTCATTGCGTAAGCATATCAAGGAGACTCCTGTTGGCTATGGCATGACCGAGTTTCTCGTTCAGCGTTCTTATTCAGATAAATATAATTTGATTGCCTGTGCAATTGGACATCACATTTATGAAAGCCGTTGGTTGCGTGATCCGAAATATTTGGATCAGATTATTCATACATGGTATCGTGGCAATGATGGCGGTCCGATGAAGAAAATGGATAAGTTCAGCTCATGGAACGCAGATGCTGTTTTGGCTCGTTACATGGTAGATGGTGATAAGGACTATCTGCTGGATATGAAGAAAGATCTGGAAACCGAATATCAGCGTTGGGAACGTACAAACCGTTTGAAGAACGGATTGTATTGGCAGGGTGACGTACAGGATGGTATGGAAGAATCAATCAGTGGCGGGCGGAAGAAGAAATATGCCCGGCCGACAATTAATAGTTATATGTATGGCAATGCCAAAGCACTTTCATGTATGGGAATCCTTTCCGGTGATGAGGGGATGGCTATGAAATATGGCATGAGAGCGGATACTTTGAAAAATCTGGTAGAAAATGAATTGTGGAATACACGTCATCAGTTTTTTGAGACGATGCGTACGGACTCTTCCGCGAATGTGCGTGAAGCAATCGGATATATTCCTTGGTATTTCAACCTGCCGGATACCACCCAAAAGTATGAAATTGCCTGGAAAGAAATTATGGATGAAAAAGGCTTCTCTGCTCCTTATGGATTGACAACTGCAGAACGTCGTCATCCGGAGTTCCGTACACGTGGAGTAGGCAAATGTGAATGGGACGGTGCTATCTGGCCGTTTGCTTCCGCACAGACATTGACAGCAATGGCTAACTTTATGAATAATTATCCGCAGACTGTATTGTCTGACAGTGTATATTTCCGTCAGATGGAATTGTATGTGGAATCACAGTATCATCGTGGTCGTCCCTATATTGGTGAATATTTGGATGAGGTGACCGGTTATTGGCTGAAAGGAGATCAGGAACGTAGCCGTTATTATAACCATTCCACTTTCAACGACCTGATAATTACAGGATCGATCGGGCTTCGTCCGCGTTTGGATAATACGATTGAAGTGAACCCCTTAATTCCTGCTGACAAGTGGGATTGGTTCTGCCTGGATAATGTATTATATCATGGTCATAATCTGACGATTCTTTGGGATAAGAATGGTGATCGCTATCATTGCGGAAAAGGATTGCGCATTTTTGTAGATGGTAAGGAAGTAGGGCAGGCGAATACATTGACAAAAATCGTTTGTGAAAATGCACTTAAATGATAATTTTGCGGAGTGCCCTGAAAGGGTTTAATTATATAGCGTAGGGCAACGCCCTACGTAAAAGCGACAATCTGAATTTGCGCCCTGAAAGGGCATAATTGTAT
>NZ_JADPLO010000096.1:0-16583 GCF_015667765.1 Bacteroides sp. 1001302B_160321_D4
CATTCCGAACAGAGAAGTTAAGCCTCGTCACGCCGATGGTACTGCGTAACAGTGGGAGAGTAGGTAGCCGCCGTTTTAAAGAAGCCTCGCTTGTCTATTGACGGGCGAGGCTTTCTGTTTTTTATTACTTTGGTATTTATACCGCCCTTTTTAGCAGATACAAACCTCATAATACCTATTAAAAAAGTGAATATTTACTGATAATTTGTATGTTATGAGGATATTTATTTGTATCTTTGTCGCCCGAATTGTAAGCTAACGATTTAAAAAAGAGAGAAGCTTTGGGAAAATTTGATAAATACAAAATTGACTTGAAAGGTATGCAAGCAGACTCTGCTAAGTATGAGTTTGTATTGGATAACCTTTACTTCGCTCACATTGATGGTCCTGAAGTTCAGAAAGGAAAGGTCAATGTTACATTGACTGTGAAAAGAACCTCTCGTGCTTTCGAGCTGAGTTTCCAAACTGACGGAATGGTATGGGTACCATGCGACCGTTGTCTGGATGATATGGAGCTACCTATCAGTTCTTCTGATAAACTGATGGTAAAGTTTGGTCATGAATATGCAGAAGAAGGTGACAACCTGATTGTGATTCCCGAGGAAGAAGGGGAAATCAACGTTGCATGGTTCATGTATGAATTTGTTGCGCTGTCTATTCCGATGAAGCATGTACATGCTCCCGGTAAGTGTAATAAAGCGGTAACTAGTAAATTGAACAAGCATTTGAAAACAAATGCAAATGAGGATAGCGATGATACTTTCGACACAGGTGGAGATGACATCGTAATTGAGGAAGAAGTGGAGGAACAAATTGATCCTCGCTGGAATGAATTAAAAAAAATATTAGATAATAATTAAAGTTTTAAGAAAATGGCACATCCTAAGAGAAGACAATCAAGTACGAGACAAGCGAAGAGAAGAACTCATGATAAGGCAGTAGCTCCTACATTGGCTATTTGTCCGAATTGCGGCGAATGGCACGTTTACCACACTGTATGTGGTGCTTGTGGCTATTACAGAGGTAAGCTCGCTATTGAGAAAGAAGCAGCTGTATAATTAGTACAGTTATACTGAAAACAGCCTGAGGGTAAAGCTCTCCGGCTGCTTTAAGTATTATAGTATTGCTAATTTAAAATAGGTTTGATGGAAAAAATAAATGCAGTAATCACAGGAGTCGGCGGGTATGTTCCCGATTATATCTTAACTAACGACGAGATATCAAAAATGGTGGATACCAACGACGAATGGATTATGACTCGTATCGGAGTAAAGGAGAGACATATTCTGAATGAGGAAGGATTAGGTAGTTCATACATGGCACGCAAAGCTGCCAAACAGTTGATGAAGAAAACTGGTGCTAATCCTGATGACATTGATTTGGTTGTTGTCGCTACCACTACTCCTGACTATCACTTCCCTTCTACAGCTTCTATTCTTTGTGATAAACTCGGACTGAAGAATGCATTTGCTTTCGATTTGCAAGCTGCTTGTAGCGGTTTCCTGTATTTAATGGAGACAGCTGCTAATTTCATCCGTTCGGGAAGATATAAGAAAATTATCATTGTCGGTGCAGATAAGATGTCGTCAATGGTTAACTATACAGATCGTGCTACATGTCCTATTTTTGGTGACGGTGCTGCTGCTTTTATGGTGGAACCGACTACGGAAGATTACGGAATCATGGATTCGATACTGAGAACTGATGGCAAAGGATTGCCTTTCCTCCACATGAAAGCTGGTGGTTCGGTTTGTCCTCCGTCTTATTTCACAGTAGACAATAAAATGCACTATTTGCACCAGGAAGGAAGAACAGTGTTTAAATATGCTGTATCCAACATGTCGGATGTATCTGCTGCTATTGCAGAAAAGAATGGTCTGACGAAAGATAATATCAACTGGATTGTTCCGCATCAGGCGAATGTCCGCATTATCGAAGCCGTGGCTCACCGTATGGAGGTGCCAATGGATAAAGTGTTGGTAAATATTGAGCATTACGGTAACACCAGTGCTGCTACTCTTCCTTTGTGTATCTGGGATTATGAAGATAAACTCAAGAAAGGTGATAATATCATTTTCACTGCATTCGGTGCCGGATTTACATGGGGCGCAGTTTACGTGAAATGGGGTTATGACGGAAAAAAGGAATCGTAACGTAAGTTACTGAACTATAACACTCAAAAACGCATCCTATTTCGATTCGATGCGTTTTTTTGTCTCAACCAATAAAATGAAGAGAAATGCATAAAGCAGGTTTTGTAAACATTGTAGGAAATCCGAATGTCGGAAAATCGACATTGATGAATGTCTTGGTGGGCGAACGTATTTCGATCGCTACTTTCAAGGCGCAGACAACTCGTCACCGGATTATGGGAATCTATAATACGGATGAAATGCAGATTGTTTTTTCTGATACTCCGGGAGTATTGAAGCCTAATTATAAACTACAGGAGTCGATGCTGAATTTTTCTACTTCGGCATTGACGGATGCGGATATCTTGCTTTATGTGACTGATGTGGTGGAGACGCCGGATAAGAATAATGAGTTTATGGAGAAGGTGCGCCAGATGACGGTGCCTGTGCTCTTGCTCATCAATAAGATAGATCTTACAGATCAGGAAAAACTGGTAAAGCTGGTGGAAGATTGGAAAGAACTGCTTCCCCAAGCCGAAATTATTCCGATTTCTGCTACATCGAAGTTCAATGTGGACTATGTGATGAAGCGAATCAAAGAACTGTTGCCCGATTCTCCTCCTTATTTTGGAAAGGATCAGTGGACGGACAAGCCTGCCCGTTTCTTCGTGAATGAGATTATCCGGGAAAAGATTCTGCTCTACTACGACAAGGAGATTCCTTATTCGGTGGAAGTGGTCGTAGAGGAGTTTAAGGAAGAGCCGAAGAAGATTCATATTCGTGCGGTGATTAACGTGGAACGTGATTCGCAGAAAGGAATTATTATCGGTAAACAGGGCAAGGCGTTGAAGAAGGTTGCTACCGAGGCTCGCCGCGAACTGGAACGTTTCTTTGGAAAGACTATTTTCCTTGAAACGTATGTGAAAGTGGATAAGGATTGGCGTAGTTCGGATAAGGAACTGCGTAATTTTGGTTATCAGTTAGATTAAGAGTATTCATGCGACTGTGATAGTCGTGAAAAAACAAGGTATTGAACTATGGGTAATTTAGTTGCAATTGTAGGACGCCCGAATGTGGGCAAGTCTACCTTATTTAACCGTCTGACGAAGACTCGTCAGGCTATTGTGAATGAAGAAGCGGGTACAACCCGCGACAGACAATATGGCAAGTCCGAGTGGCTGGGCCGTGAGTTCTCCGTGGTGGATACCGGCGGATGGGTGGTTAATTCGGATGATGTTTTTGAAGAGGAAATCCGCAAGCAGGTATTATTGGCAGTGGATGAAGCGGACGTTATTTTGTTCGTTGTAGATGTGATGAATGGAGTGACCGACCTGGATATGCAGGTAGCGGCTATTCTGCGTCGTGCTAATAGCCCGGTGATTATGGTTGCCAATAAAACGGACAATCATGATTTACAGTATAACGCTCCCGAGTTTTATAAACTGGGATTGGGCGATCCGTATTGTGTTTCTGCCATGACAGGAAGTGGTACGGGTGATTTGATGGATTTGATTGTCAGCAATTTCAAGAAGGAGTCTTCTGAAATCCTGGATGATGATATTCCTCGTTTTGCTGTGGTAGGACGCCCGAATGCAGGAAAGTCTTCCATTGTAAACGCGTTTATTGGGGAAGAACGTAATATCGTGACAGAGATTGCAGGAACTACCCGTGACTCGATCTACACTCGTTACAATAAATTCGGATTTGATTTTTACCTGGTAGATACGGCAGGTATCCGTAAGAAAAACAAGGTAAATGAAGACTTGGAATATTATTCGGTGATTCGTTCGATTCGTGCCATTGAAGGTTCGGATGTTTGTATTCTGATGTTGGATGCAACGAGGGGTGTTGAGAGCCAGGACTTGAATATCTTTTCTCTGATTCAGAAGAACCAGAAAGGATTGGTAGTCGTGATTAATAAATGGGACTTGGTGGAAGATAAATCAGTGAAAGTGCAGAAGACATTTGAGGAAGCTGTCCGTTCACGTTTTGCTCCGTTTGTCGATTTCCCGATCATCTTTGCTTCTGCGTTGACTAAACAACGTATTCTGAAAGTGCTGGAAGAAGCACGTAATGTATATGAGAACCGGACGACAAAGATTCCGACAGCTCGTTTGAATGAAGAAATGCTTCCGCTGATCGAGGCTTATCCGCCTCCCTCAAATAAAGGTAAGTATATCAAGATTAAATACATCACACAGCTGCCGAATACGCAAGTGCCTTCATTTGTCTATTTTGCCAACTTGCCGCAGTATGTGAAGGATCCGTACAAACGTTTCCTCGAAAATAAGATGCGTGAGAAATGGAATCTGACAGGTACTCCGGTTAATATTTATATTCGACAGAAGTAAAGTTCACCACAGATTAACACAGATTTCCACAGATTAAAAATAAAAAACGGGCTAATCAATTTACAAGTTTTGTATCATTTGATTAGCCCGTATTCTTTATGAAATATCTGTGAAAATCTGTGGTGAATCTATTTCTCCAACTGGAAATCTTTTCTGCGTAAAACGAAGCTGTTACTCAAGTATTTTTCACGCACAATCTGATTCTCCGATAATTCTTCCGGTGTTCCCTGGAAAAGAATCTTTCCTTCGAACAGCAGATAGGCGCGGTCGGTGATACTAAGTGTCTCCTGTACGTTGTGGTCGGTAATCAGGATTCCGATATTCTTATCTTTCAGCTTCCAAACAATTTGCTGGATATCTTCTACGGCAATCGGGTCTACACCGGCAAAAGGTTCGTCAAGCATGATGAATTTGGGGTCGATGGCAAGACAACGGGCAATCTCCGTACGGCGGCGTTCACCTCCGGACAACTGGTTACCTTTGTTTTTGCGTACCTTTTGCAGACGGAATTCTGCTATCAGGCTTTCGAGTTTCTCCTTTTGATATTCTTTGGGCTTGTTAGTCATTTCCAGTACGGCGGCGATATTATCTTCCACACTCATCTGGCGGAAAACGGAAGCTTCCTGTGCAAGGTAGCCGATTCCCGTTTGCGCTCGTTTGTAAACCGGATATTTGGTAATCTCCAGGTCGTCGAGGAAAATACGTCCTTCATTAGGAGTAATCAGCCCTACGGTCATATAGAATGAAGTCGTCTTACCGGCACCGTTCGGTCCCAGCAAACCTACAATCTCACCTTGCTTCACATTGATGGAAACGTGGCTCACAACGGTTCGTTTACCGTACTTCTTAACCAGGTCTTCCGTGCGGAGCACCATCTTGCTTTCTTCCATATTCTAGTTATTTTGCGGCAAATGTAGTAAAAATAAGCTGAAATAATGTACATTTGCAGACAAATAGTGTGAGTTATGATAAAAGCATTGAGAACCGTCGGGAGATATTTCATGCTGATGGGACGGACTTTTTCCCGTCCTGAACGTATGCGTATGTTCTTCCGGCAATACCTTAACGAGTTGGAGCAACTAGGTGTGAACTCCATCGGTATCGTGCTGTTGATTTCGTTTTTCATCGGCGCGGTTATTACCATCCAGATCAAGTTGAATATCGAAAGTCCGTGGATGCCTCGCTGGACAGTGGGGTATGTGACACGTGAAATTATGTTGCTGGAATTTTCTTCCTCTATCATGTGTTTGATTCTTGCGGGAAAAGTAGGATCGAATATCGCTTCGGAATTAGGAACGATGCGGGTGACGCAGCAGATTGACGCGCTCGAAATTATGGGTATCAATTCGGCAAACTACCTGATTCTGCCTAAGATTACGGCGATGGTAACTGTGATTCCTATTTTAGTGACGTTCAGTATCTTTGCCGGAATTATCGGTGCCTTTTGCACCTGTTGGTTTGCTGGGGTGATGAATGCGGTCGATCTGGAATATGGATTGCAATATATGTTTGTGGAGTGGTTTATTTGGGCCGGTATCATCAAATCCCTCTTTTTTGCGTTTATTATTGCAAGTGTGTCTGCTTTCTTCGGATATACGGTAGATGGTGGATCGATTGCTGTGGGAAAGGCTTCTACGGATGCCGTAGTATCCAGCAGTGTATTGATTCTGTTTGCGGACTTGATATTAACTAAACTTTTGATGGGATGATTGAGATTAAAGGACTTTATAAATCATTTGATGACAAAACGGTATTGAGCGATATCAATGCTAGTTTTGAAAATGGAAAGACGAATTTGATTATCGGTCAGAGTGGCTCCGGTAAGACGGTATTGATGAAGTGTATTGTAGGATTGCTTACTCCGGAGAAGGGGGAAGTCTTATATGACGGACGTAACCTTGTCTTGATGGGGAAGAAGGAGAAAAAGATGCTTCGCAAGGAGATGGGGATGATTTTCCAGAGTGCGGCTCTGTTTGACTCGATGACGGTGTTGGACAATGTGATGTTTCCGTTGAATATGTTTAGCAATGATACTTTGCGTGAGCGTACCAAACGGGCGATGTTCTGCTTGGATCGTGTGAATCTGGGGGAGGCGAAAGATAAGTTTCCGGGAGAAATCAGTGGGGGGATGCAGAAGCGTGTGGCTATTGCACGTGCGATTGCCCTGAATCCGCAATATTTGTTTTGCGATGAACCGAACTCGGGACTCGATCCGAAAACGTCATTGGTGATTGATGATCTGATCCACGATATTACGCAGGAATATAACATGACGACCATTATCAATACGCATGATATGAATTCTGTATTGGGAATTGGCGAGAAAGTGATTTATATTTATGAAGGACATAAAGAGTGGGAAGGGACAAAAGATGATATCTTTACCTCTACCAACGAACGACTGAATAACTTTATCTTTGCTTCAGACTTGCTCCGTAAGGTGAAGGACGTGGAAGTGCAAGGAATGGAAGGGTAATAAAAAAACTTCTGTCATCGGGTGACAGAAGTTTCTTTTTTTCTTAGCTATATTAGCGTCGGCAATTAAGCTCTAGGTCTAGCTTCTTTAACTACCATTGTACGGCCCATGTATTCAGCTCCGTTCAATTCAGCAATAGCTTTTGCAGCTGCAGCGTCGTCTTCCATTTCGATGAAAGCGAATCCTTTGGATTTACCGGTTTCACGGTCCATAACAACTTTAACTGATGATACTGCTCCGTAATCTTCCATCACTTGTTGCAGATCTCCTTCCTTAACACGGTAGTTAAGGTTTCCAACATAAATGTTCATAATGAAAATGATAAAAAATAAATAAATGAATAAAACTCTCTGGACAGATGGTTACTAATAAAAAGATTAAAACGACAGAGAGTTTACAAATGCGTTTCGTAACGGAAGTAAAAACCTTGTAATCAAATCGAGAAACTAATGGTCCATCAATCCGCAGCAAAGAAAAGAATAATTTTTGGATTAACCATCTTTTTGGAAGGTTAATTTGCGGATTATCAGAAAAAAAGTTCTTTCCTTTTCCCTTGAAAGAAAAGAAAGAACCAAAGAAAAGTTCAAGGCTGACTTTTTTCTCCTACTCGCTTCCTTCACTACGCTAAAGGGCAGAAACTCGCTTCGCTCAAACAGTCTGCCCTTCTTAACGCTTCGTTACGGGCGCTCGCTTGATGGAGAAAAAAGTAGGCCGGGGGACCTGCGGCGTGGTCGTTGCTGATGGTTTATTGTTGTTTATATATGAGGAATTGATGAAATAATTAATAAAAGATGTGTGAAAGATGGGTGGCGTTGCTGAAATAAATCTGCAATGTCTTTTGAAATTTGAAAGATTAGCACTAATTTTGCACCCTCTTTGAGTATAGAACAAAGTATAAATCAAATAAATAATTGTCAGAATGAACGTTTCATTACAAAACATTGACAAAGTAAGCGCAGAGCTTACTGTAAAGCTTGAGAAAGCAGATTATCAGGAGAAAGTAGACAAAGAGTTGAAATCACTCCGTCAGAAGGCACAGATTCCGGGATTCCGTAAAGGTATGGTGCCGACAAGTCTTATTAAAAAGATGTATGGTAAATCGGTGATTGCAGAGGTTGTGAATAAGGCATTGCAAGAAGCTGTTTACAATTATATTAAAGATAATAAGGTGAATATGTTGGGCGAGCCGTTGCCTAATGAAGAAAAGCAGCAGAATATTGATTTCGATACAATGGAAGAGTTCGAATTCGTGTTCGATATCGCTTTGGCACCTGAATTTAAAGCAGAAGTAAGCGCTAAAGATAAAGTAGATTATTATTCTATCGAAGTTTCTGAAGAAATGATCGACAACCAGGTGAAGATGTACACTCAACGCACTGGTAAGTATGATAAGGTAGATGCTTACGAAGATAATGATATGTTGAAAGGTCTGCTGGCACAGTTGGACGAAGAAGGCAATACAAAAGAAGGTGGTATTCAGGTAGAAGCTGCTGTGTTGATGCCTGCTTACATGAAGAATGACGATCAGAAAGCTATTTTTGCTAACGCAAAAGTAAATGATGTATTGGTGTTCAATCCGAATGTTGCTTATGACGGACATGCTGCTGAACTGGGTTCTTTGTTGAAGATCGACAAGGAAATCGCGAAAGACGTTAAGTCTGACTTCAGCTTCCAGGTAGAAGAAATCACTCGTTTTGTTCCGGGTGAATTGACACAGGAAGTGTTCGACCAGGCATTCGGCGAAGGTGTTGTGAAGACTGAAGAGGAATTCCGCGCTAAGATTAAAGAAGAAATTGCAGCAAGATTTGTTGCTGACAGCGATTATAAGTTCCTGATCGATATTCGCAAGGTGATGATGGAAAAAGTAGGTAAGTTGGAATTCTCTGACGCTCTGCTGAAACGTATCATGTTGCTGAACAACGAAGAAAAGGGCGAAGAATATGTTGCTGAAAACTATGATAAGAGCATCGAGGAACTGACTTGGCACCTGATTAAGGAACAGTTGGTTGAAGCAAACGATATCAAAGTAGAACAGGAAGATGTTCTGAAGATGGCTAGAGAAACAACGAAGGCACAGTTTGCTCAATACGGTATGTTGTCTATCCCTGATGATGTGCTTGACAACTATGCACAGGAGATGTTGAAGAAGAAAGAAACTATCAATAATTTGGTAAGTCGTGTTGTAGAAGTGAAGCTGGCTGCTGCTCTGAAAGCGCAGGTTACTTTGGAAAACAAGAACGTTTCAATCGAAGAATTCAATAAGATGTTTGAATAATCATTCGGTTGAATAGAATATAAAGTCACAGAAACACAGAGTTTTTATAAAATTATAACTCTGTGTTTTTTTGTGTCTCTGTATTCTTTTTCGTTTCTTTGTACTTACGTTTATTTTTAATTTATAAGAAAGGAACAATTAACATGGATGATTTTAGAAAATACGCAACCAAGCATTTAGGAATGAATGGCATGGTATTGGATGATGTGATTAAATCGCAGGCCGGGTATTTGAATCCCTATATTCTGGAAGAAAGACAGTTGAACGTTACTCAACTCGACGTTTTCTCCCGTTTGATGATGGACCGCATCATTTTCCTCGGTACACAAGTAGATGACTATACAGCGAATACGCTTCAGGCACAGTTGCTGTATCTGGATTCTGTTGATCCGGGTAAGGATATCTCTATCTATATCAACTCTCCGGGCGGAAGTGTATATGCCGGACTGGGCATTTATGATACGATGCAGTTTATTTCAAGTGATGTTGCTACCATCTGTACAGGTATGGCAGCTTCAATGGCGGCTGTATTGCTTGTTGCCGGTGCTGAAGGCAAACGTTCTGCGTTGCCTCATTCACGTGTGATGATTCACCAGCCGATGGGTGGTGCGCAAGGACAAGCGTCGGACATTGAAATCACAGCTCGTGAGATTCAGAAATTGAAGAAAGAACTTTATACGATCATCGCCGATCATTCGCATACTGATTTCGATAAGGTATGGGCGGACTCTGACCGCGACTACTGGATGACAGCTCAGGAAGCGAAAGAATACGGTATGATTGATGAGGTATTGATTAAGAAATAAAAATGGCTGATTCAAAGACAAAGAAAAGGTGTAGCTTCTGTGGACGGTCGGAGAACGAAGTCGGATTCCTGATTACGGGAATGAACGGCTATATCTGCGACAGTTGTGCTACCCAGGCTTATGAGATTACTCAGGAAGCATTGGGCGAAGGCAAGAAAAGCGCGGGAGCTACCAAACTCAATTTAAAAGAACTGCCCAAACCGGTAGAAATCAAGAAATTCCTCGACCAGTATGTGATCGGACAGGATGACGCAAAACGCTTCCTTTCCGTATCGGTCTATAACCATTATAAACGTCTGTTGCAAAAAGACAGCGGGGATGATGTGGAGATTGAAAAGTCGAACATTATTATGGTAGGTAGTACCGGAACCGGAAAAACGTTGCTTGCACGTACGATTGCCAAGTTGCTGCACGTGCCGTTTACCATTGTAGACGCTACGGTGCTGACAGAGGCCGGTTATGTAGGCGAAGATATCGAAAGTATTTTAACCCGTTTGCTTCAGGTGGCAGATTATAATGTACCTGAAGCGGAACAGGGTATTGTGTTTATCGACGAGATCGACAAGATTGCCCGCAAAGGAGATAACCCTTCCATCACTCGCGATGTGAGCGGTGAAGGTGTACAGCAGGGATTGCTGAAATTACTCGAAGGCTCTGTTGTGAACGTACCTCCCCAGGGTGGTCGTAAACATCCGGACCAGAAGATGATTCCGGTAAATACCAAAAATATTCTCTTTATCTGTGGCGGCGCTTTCGATGGTATCGAAAAGAAGATCGCCCAACGGTTGAATACACATGTCGTAGGTTATACGGCGTCGCAGAAAACAGCGACGGTGGACAAGAATAACATGATGCAGTATATCGCTCCGCAGGATTTGAAGTCATTCGGACTGATTCCCGAAATTATCGGACGTCTTCCGGTACTGACTTATTTGAATCCGCTGGATCGGAATGCGCTTCGTGCTATCCTCACCGAACCGAAAAACTCTATCATCAAGCAGTACATCAAACTGTTTGAAATGGATGGTATCAAGCTCACATTTGAAGATGCTGTCTTCGAATATATCGTCGATAAGGCGGTGGAATATAAGCTGGGTGCCCGTGGATTGCGCTCTATTGTGGAAACAATCATGATGGATGTCATGTTTGAAATCCCTTCAGAGGACAAAAAAGAGTATAAGGTGACGCTGGATTATGCAAAGATGCAACTGGAAAAAGCGAATATGGCACGACTGCAAACTGCTTAAAATCAAAGAGTAAGGCTGCAAAAGATGATCGTAACTGTATTTTCTTGAAAATATTAGTCGCATTTTGCTTGGTAATTACGAAGTTGTTTATAACTTTGTTTGGCTCTCTTGAAGGAGGAAGCCTACTAAAGTTAAACCATGAACTGAATAAAACAACCTAAGTTAAGATGGCAAGGAAGATTAATTTAACAGATGAACTGAAGAAGTGTTTCGGATTTAATAAGTTCAAGGGAAACCAGGAAGCGATCATTAACAACTTGCTCGATGGTAAAGATACCTTTGTACTGATGCCTACCGGTGGCGGGAAATCTTTATGCTATCAGCTACCTTCGCTCTTGATGGAAGGTACGGCAATTGTAATTTCTCCGCTTATTGCGTTGATGAAGAATCAAGTGGATGCAATGCGCAATTTCAGTGAAGAAGATGGCGTCGCCCATTTTATCAATTCTTCATTAAACAAAGGCGCAATAGACCAAGTAAGGTCGGACATCCTTGCCGGAAAGACAAAATTGCTATATGTGGCGCCGGAATCGCTGACGAAAGAAGAAAATGTAGAATTTTTGCGTTCGGTGAAAATCTCATTCTATGCAGTAGACGAAGCTCACTGTATTTCTGAATGGGGACATGACTTCCGACCGGAATACCGGCGGATTCGCCCTATTATCAACGAAATAGGAAAGGCTCCGTTGATTGCGTTGACCGCAACAGCGACACCAAAGGTGCAGCATGATATCCAGAAAAATCTGGGAATGATAGATGCTCAAGTTTTCAAATCGTCGTTCAACCGTCCGAACCTTTATTATGAGGTACGCGCGAAGACCGCTAATATTGACAGGGATATTATCAAGTTTATCAAAAACAATCCGGAAAAATCGGGCATTATCTATTGCCTTAGCCGGAAAAAAGTAGAGGAACTTGCTGAAATCCTTCAGGCAAACGGTATCAATGCGCGTCCTTATCATGCCGGGATGGATTCGTTGGCGAGGACTAAGAATCAGGATGATTTCCTGATGGAAAAAGTGGACGTTATTGTAGCAACTATCGCTTTCGGTATGGGAATCGACAAGCCGGATGTAAGGTTTGTGATTCACTACGATATTCCAAAGAGTCTGGAAGGGTATTACCAGGAGACCGGACGTGCCGGTAGAGATGGCGGTGAAGGTCAGTGCATAACCTTTTATACAAACAAAGACTTGCAGAAACTGGAGAAGTTCATGCAAGGAAAACCTGTGGCAGAGCAGGAAATTGGCAAGCAGCTTCTGTTGGAAACCGCTGCTTATGCCGAATCTTCCGTATGCCGGCGCAAGACGTTGCTGCATTATTTCGGCGAAGAATATACGGAAGAGAATTGTGGAAATTGTGACAACTGTTTAAACCCTAAAAAACAAGTGGAGGCTCAAGAGTTATTGTGTGCCGTGATTGAAGCGATTATCGCGGTGAAAGAAAATTTTAAGGCAGATTATATTATAGACATACTACAAGGTAAAGAAACTTCCGAAGTACAGGCGCATTTGCATGAAGACCTCGAAGTCTTCGGCTCCGGTATGGGCGAAGAGGATAAAACATGGAACGCAGTGATTCGTCAAGCACTGATCGCAGGTTACTTGAGCAAGGATGTGGAACATTACGGACTCCTGAAAGTGACGGAGGAAGGACACAAGTTCTTGAAGAAGCCGAAGTCATTCAAGATTACCGAAGACAACGACTTTGAAGAGACGGAAGAAGAAGTTCCGGCACGTGGCGGTGGTTCCTGTGCGGTAGACCCTGCTCTTTATTCTATGTTGAAGGACTTGCGGAAGAAACTCTCGAAGAAACTGGAAGTGCCGCCTTATGTGATCTTCCAGGATCCGTCTTTGGAAGCGATGGCTACCATTTATCCGGTGACATTGGATGAATTGCAGAATATACCGGGTGTAGGAGCCGGAAAAGCAAAACGTTACGGTGAAGAGTTCTGTAAATTAATCAAACGCCACTGTGAAGAGAATGAAATAGAACGTCCCGAAGACTTGCGGGTACGTACGGTTGCCAATAAATCAAAGATGAAAGTAGCTATCATTCAGGCAATTGACCGTAAAGTGGCGTTAGATGATATCGCTCTTTCCAAAGGAATAGAGTTCGGTGAACTTCTGGACGAGGTAGAAGCTATCGTCTATTCGGGAACCAAACTGAATATCGATTATTTCCTGGAAGAAATCATGGATGAAGATCACATGCTCGATATCTATGATTATTTCAAGGAATCTACCACTGATAAGATTGATGATGCGCTTGATGAATTAGGCGATGACTTCACTGAAGAGGAAGTTCGCTTGGTGCGTATTAAGTTCATCTCTGAAATGGCTAATTAAAAAAGCGAAAAAAATAGGCGTGCAGGTATGCGGTTTTGAATAAAAACCGTATGTTTAGATTGGGTACTGTTTGTCAGTAACTTACAAAGTTAGTTCCTCAAATTTGTACTTATCTTGCCTTGTTTGAACGACACAAAGATAGGATTAATTATGTATAAGGCATAATTTTGAGATTAGAATTTTAGTCTGCATTTAGATGTGACAATTCATATTTAGATAAAAAGCCAGCTATCATCTCGATAACTGGCTTTTAATTTTTAATCATTTATTTGCTTAGTATATCTTCATAATACTCGGCAAAGTTCTCTGCATAATTCTTAGCTTCGGGACTTCCTTTAGTTTATGTACATCTTTATCCATTATTCTGCTTATACGCTATCTACCACCTTGACATTTTCTTCCAATACAAACATATACTCCAATAATCCAGAATGTATATCTTGTATTAGATTTACCTGATTCTTATCAGTACCTTTGCTATAGATAAATCAATTACCAACCTATTTATTTCTACAAAAATATGCAAGTAACACCAAAGAGGAATAACACAATTCACTATTTACCACAAGAGATTAGAGAGACTAGATTAACAGAGGTCACATATTTACCTATTACAAGGGAAATGTTAGAACAACTATTCTCAAATTCAGCTAAGAAGGATAAGCATAAGTTAGTTAAGAAGAGAAGGAGGTAATTAATAAAGGCAGCAAGTGAATGTTACTTCAAATGCTGCCTTTATTTGTTGGACTAAGAGGTCAACCTCTCTTATAGGTCATTTTAGCATAGTGTTCAGATGCTTCATCTTTATCATGAAATTCAAGTACTAGCTTATTGGAACTGATTTCAAGAACCTTTAAATCATACTGTTCATATTCATCTTCAATAAGAGTTATAACATCACCATTCACTTCCCATTTCTCAATACTCTGCGGGTTACTTGTACCGTCCAAATCATATTCACTATAAGTACCGTCTTCCCTAAAGGTGAAGTTACCGAAATATTCACATTCATCTTTAGGCGCATGGCTCCATGCTTCATCATATTCAGGGTGTTCAAAGTCCTTCTCAAACCCTTCCTCATAAGTAAGTACCCAGTGCCCTATAAGCTTCTCCGCAAGAGGTCTGTTATCGTTTTCATCGTCATCACTACAAGCAATAAAATTCAGACTCATCATTATAACCATGATTACTGAACCTATTAATCGTAAAGTCCTCATATATCGTTGGATTTTATTATTTACTGCTTGGTATAAGTTTCAGAATCTTCATTATCTTTAATCGTTAAACGATTGCCAGAAATAGAGAAGGTAGATGTATATACCTCATCTGTCCATGTAAATGTAATCTTATCACCGTCTACAGAATATTTAAATGATTCAGAATCAGTTTGTTTGTTATCTTTAAACTCTTGCCATATACCACTTCCGTCTGCATTGAATGTATATGAATCACTATAACCATAGTTATCCACTTCACTTCGCCATGTACCAACAATGGGGTTGTCATCATCGTCATCGCTACAAGCAACGAAATTCACACTCATAATAATGGCTACTATAGCCATACCAATAAATCTTAATGTCTTCATCTTTAAATTGTTTTAGTTAATTAATAAATTATACATAAGGGTTCACTTCATTATCATCTAAATCACCACCGTTGAAATTCATATCAACATTCTCGTTTCCCATTGGAGTATCATCCTCTTTAACTCCTAAAGAAGAATCTGTAGTATCACCATTCACATTGATATTGACAGTAGTCATTACATTGCGTTTTACAGTAATTACCTTCTCAAATGTTTGAGTTGCTCCATTAGCTCGTTCCCATTTTAACTGTATGGTGAGGTCTTTAGTGTAGTTCTCTGCTTGCCAACATTCATAAACTTGAGAGAAAGTGTACATAGAAGAAGATTCCAATATATTATCGTCTGCTGATACTTTAATATTGGGATTTATAGAACCACCGTTATTTATCCAAATATAACTAACAGACAATGTTCCGTCTACAGGTGGAGTTACTATAAATTTAAGTCCAAAGGCTGTACGTTTTAAATCTATATTGGCAACTCCTTCTTTGGTTGGTATATAGTCTGTTAATTCACCATAGAACCTACCGGTCTTAGGATAAAAGGAGACATCATCACTATGCTCATCTTCTTTACCTGCAATACTTGTAATTCCACTCTTTAATCCTTGGATAATAACGGTATTTGTTGTAGAAATATTAAATTTATTCTCTAAGGTAATACCTCTATAAATATAGTTACTCTTGTATTTATAAAATGGTGCATAATACATATTATCATCATGATATAATGTATCAGCATCATTTTGTACCATAGAACATTCAAACTTATATTTATATCCACCAATTAAAGAGATAGTCATATCTTTAATATTATCAAACAATCCATAAGCATAATTCTGATAATTCGTATCTCCGTCCTTCTTATAGTACACATTAATCCCATATATCTTCTTTGGTGTAACTTCTGTTCTGCTTAAAGGAGTTTCAGAAGTGGAGATAAATTCTCCGCCCAAATTGAATGAGATAGTGTAGGTTTCTTGGTTAGTCTGCTCCTGTTCTTTAGGTGGTAGTTCATCCTCATTATTACTACAAGAGAATAGCGTACTACTTCCTATAAGAAGCATACCAATTAATCTGAATATCTTCATTGTAATAATCTGTTTGTGCTTCTACGTTCCTAATAGAGAGCGTTAATAATTGAGATACAAGTGTGAGGAACACAACACGGAGTTGCACACTTCTTTGATAAAGAACTGTTGAGTAGTAAAATAGACTATCTGTTTCTTATATACCTGTATTTATGCCAACCTGTTCCCTCATAGTTGGCTACTACATACAAGAAGCTCTAAGTTTGCAGTCGCAAGATAAGAGAGTGGAAAATTTATCTTAATAATACCAAGCGTGGCAGATAAATTTGT
>NZ_JADPLO010000097.1:0-14711 GCF_015667765.1 Bacteroides sp. 1001302B_160321_D4
AAAGAATAAATAGCAATAATCCATTCACCCGATCATACAAATCCTGTATTGATCGGGTGAAATGTTATGGATGTACAAAAGCGTATGAAAGTACCTTAATCTAAAGATTTCGCATTGTTTTTTAATAAAAATTAGTTGCAATCGTTAATTATATGGCGTACTTTTGGAGGCAAAATAAGAAGCCTTACAACACACAGGAAAGGCTTACATAAAATAAAAGGGATTTAAATAATAAAATATTAAGTATTTATGGCTGAATCAATTGATATCCGCGAGCTAAATGAGCGGATTGAAAGACAAAGTGCTTTCGTTACCAATCTTACGACAGGGATGGACCAAATCATTGTTGGTCAGAAACATTTGGTTGAATCACTGCTTATCGGATTACTTTCCGATGGTCACGTTCTTTTGGAAGGTGTGCCTGGTTTGGCGAAAACTTTGGCTATTAAAACACTCGCTTCTCTGATTGATGCGAAGTATAGCCGTATCCAGTTTACGCCGGACTTATTGCCTGCCGACGTTATTGGTACAATGGTTTACAGTCAGAAAGATGAATCTTTTAAAGTGCAGCGAGGACCAATTTTCGCAAACTTTGTATTAGCTGATGAAATCAACCGTGCTCCTGCTAAAGTACAGAGTGCTTTGCTGGAAGCAATGCAGGAACGTCAGGTTACTATTGGTAAAGAAACATTCATATTACCGGAACCTTTCCTTGTACTGGCTACTCAGAACCCTATCGAACAAGAAGGTACTTACCCGCTTCCTGAAGCACAAGTTGACCGTTTCATGTTGAAAGTTGTCATTGATTATCCAAAGCTGGAAGAAGAAAAACTGATTATTCGCCAAAATATCAATGGTGAGAAGTTCAATGTGAAGCCTATTCTCAAAGCGGATGAAATTATTGAAGCACGTAAGGTTGTTCGTCAAGTGTACCTGGATGAGAAGATTGAACGTTATATTGTAGATATTGTATTTGCAACTCGTTTCCCTGAAAAATATGACCTCAAGGAACTGAAAGATATGATCGGATTCGGAGGTTCACCTCGTGCGTCTATCAATCTGGCTTTGGCTGCTCGTACGTATGCATTTATCAAACGTCGCGGTTACGTAATTCCGGAAGATGTACGTGCTGTAGCACATGATGTTCTCCGTCATCGTATTGGATTGACATACGAAGCTGAAGCTAATAATATGACTTCGGACGAAATCATCAGTAAGATTCTGAATAAGGTTGAAGTGCCCTAATTTGTAGTTATAATACAGTCAATAAGTAGTCATTAATATCTATACATGACTACTTAACTACTTACTACTTAACTACTGTATAAATGGAAACAAGTGAAATACTAAAAAAAGTTCGCCAAATTGAAATAAAGACACGAGGATTGTCTAACAATATCTTTGCAGGCCAATATCATTCGGCTTTCAAGGGTAGGGGTATGTCATTTTCGGAAGTCCGTGAGTATCAGTTCGGCGATGATATACGTGACATAGACTGGAATGTGACTGCGCGCTTCAATAAACCTTATGTGAAAGTGTTTGAAGAAGAACGTGAACTGACAGTTATGTTAATGGTCGATGTTTCCGGAAGTTTGGAATTTGGTACGATCAAGCAGTTGAAGAAAGATATGGTGACGGAAATCGCTGCCACGCTTGCTTTCTCTGCTATTCAGAACAATGATAAAATTGGTGTGATTTTCTTTTCAGACCGGATAGAAAAGTTTATTCCTCCCAAGAAAGGACGTAAACATATCTTATATATTATCCGCGAATTGATTGATTTTCAGCCGGAAAGCCGTCGTACAAATATTCGTCTTGCCTTAGAATATTTGACAAACGTGATGAAAAGACGTTGCACCGCATTTATCTTATCAGACTTTATTGATCAGGACAGCTTTAAGAATGCACTGACCATTGCTAACAGAAAACATGATGTAGTAGCATTACAAGTGTACGACAGGAGGGTTAGTGATCTTCCCCCAGTAGGACTGATGCGAATCAAAGATGCGGAAACTGGACATGAACAATGGATCGACACCTCTTCCAAAGCTGTACGCCGGGCACATCGTGACTGGTGGATACAAAAGCAGACTGAACTTAACGATACTTTCACTAAAAGTAACGTGGATGCTGTATCTGTCAGAACCGACCAGGATTACGTAAAGGCATTGTTGAATTTATTTGCCAAACGAAATTAATGGAATCAAAGATGAATAGAAATATTATTCTGATAGCATTATTAGCTCTATTGTCTGTAGGCAAAGCAGCAGCACAGTCTGTCACGGTAGAAGCAAAAATTGATTCATTGCAGATACTGATTGGCGAACAGGCGAAAGTGCAATTGCAAGTAGCCATGGATGCTAAACAGCGTGCTATTTTTCCTGCTTACACCGATACATTGGTAAGAGGTGTGGAAATTATAGAAACTGTCAAACCGGATACTCAATTCCTGAATGATCGCCAACGAATGTTGATTACTCAAGAATACATTATCACTTCTTTTGACTCTGCTCTATATTATCTACCACCAATGCCGGTTACCGTAGATGATAAAGTATATAAATCCAAAGCTCTGGCATTGAAAGTATATTCGATGCCGGTTGATACATTACATCCGGACCAGTTCTTTGGACAGAAACCTGTGATGAAAGCTCCTTTTGCGTGGGAAGACTGGTATGGATTGATTGCTTGTTCATTCCTGGCTTTACCTTTGCTTGGTTTACTGATCTATCTCATTATTCGTATACGTGATAATAAACCTATTATCCGTAAAATAAAAGTTGAACCTAAATTGCCGCCACATCAGGCTGCAATGAAAGAGATAGAACGTATCAAAACAGAGAAGATATGGCAAAAAGGACAATCGAAGGAGTATTATACCGAACTAACGGATACACTTCGCACCTATATTAAGAACCGTTTCGGATTTAACGCATTAGAAATGACTTCTTCTGAAATAATTGACCAGCTATTGGAGTTGAATGATAAAGAGGCTATATCAGACTTGAAGCTTTTGTTCCAGACCGCTGATTTAGTTAAGTTTGCCAAACATGATCCTCAGATGAATGAAAACGATGCTAATTTAATTAATGCCATCGATTTTATCAATGAGACAAAACAACCGGAAGAGGAAAACCAGAAACCGCAACCAACGGAAATCACTATCATTGAGAAACGTTCTTTACGTGTTAAAGCTATGCTGATTTGCGGAATTGCACTGTTATCAGCAGCACTGATTGGTACCTTTATATATATAGGTCTGCAGTTATACAATCTTTTTGTATAAAGAGTGTATAACTTAATACTAAATAGTAAACTGTTAAATCATAAATAAAATGGTTTTTGCCAATATTGAATATCTGTTTTTGCTATTATTGCTTATACCATATATTGTATGGTATATCCTGAAACAAAAGAAAAGTGAAGCAACCCTTCAAATTTCAGATGCTCGGGTATATGCACATACACCTAAAAGTTATAAGAACTATTTGTTGCATGTTCCATTTCTACTGCGCTGCATTGCTTTGGTGTTAGTTATCTTGGTTCTTGCACGCCCGCAAACTACTAACAAGTGGCAGAACAGTGAAATAGAAGGAATTGATATTATGCTGGCTATTGACGTTTCTACCAGTATGCTGGCTGAAGACTTAAAGCCAAACAGACTTGAAGCTGCCAAAGATGTAGCTGCTGAATTTATCAACGGACGCCCCAATGATAATATCGGTATTACATTATTTGCAGGAGAAACTTTCACTCAATGTCCGTTGACTGTAGATCATGCCGTATTGTTGGATATGATACATAATATTAAATGCGGCCTTATCACTGACGGTACTGCGGTTGGTATGGGTATTGCTAATGCTGTGACTCGCTTAAAAGATAGCAAAGCGAAATCTAAAGTTATTATCTTATTGACGGATGGTACTAATAATAAGGGAGATATTTCTCCAATGACAGCAGCAGAAATAGCTAAAAGTTTTGGTATTCGTGTATATACTATCGGGGTAGGTACTAATGGAATGGCCCCTTATCCTTATCCGGTGGGGAATACTGTACAATATGTAAGTATGCCGGTGGAAATTGATGAAAAGACATTGACAGAGATTGCCGGAACAACGGATGGTAACTATTTCCGGGCTACGAGCAACTCGAAACTAAAAGAAGTATATGAAGAAATTGATAAACTGGAAAAGACGAAACTGAACGTAAAAGAGTACAGTAAACGAGACGAAGAGTATCACTGGTTTGCCCTAGCTGCTTTCCTCTGTGTTTTGTTGGAAGTACTATTACGCAATTCGGTACTCAAAAAAATTCCATAAGAATGTTTGTCAATCGTTATTTGTCAATCATAAAATAGTAAGAAGATGTTTCGATTTGGAGAACCTACATATTTATACTTATTGCTGCTATTACCTTTTTTAGCAGCTTTCTACTTGTATTCCAACTACAAGAGAAGAAAGAATATCCGACGCTTCGGGGACCCGACTTTATTGGCTCAATTAATGCCTGATGTATCCAAATATCGTCCGGATGTAAAATTCTGGATTATTTTTGTTGCTATTGGCTTGTTCTCCGTATTATTAGCACGCCCCCAATTCGGTTCTAAGCTGGAAACGGTTAAGCGTAAAGGAGTAGAGGTAATTATAGCTTTGGATATTTCAAACTCTATGTTAGCTCAAGATGTACAACCTAGCCGTCTGGAAAAAGCAAAAAGACTAATTTCCAGATTAGTGGATGAACTTGACAATGATAAGGTAGGTATGATTGTATTTGCAGGTGACGCTTTTACTCAGCTACCAATTACAAGTGACTATATTTCCGCTAAGATGTTTTTAGAGTCCATCAATCCTTCGTTGATTTCTAAACAGGGTACAGCTATCGGGGAAGCAATCAATTTAGCAGCTCGTAGTTTCACTCCACAAGAAGGGGTAGGACGTGCTATTATTGTTATTACTGACGGTGAAAATCATGAGGGTGGTGCAGTGGAAGCCGCAAAAGCCGCTGCAGAAAAAGGTATTCAAGTAAGTGTATTGGGAGTAGGTATGCCTGATGGTGCCCCCATTCCGGTAGAAGGTACGAATGATTATCGTCGCGACCGGGAAGGTAATGTGATTGTTACCCGTTTGAATGAAGCTATGTGCCAGGAAATTGCTAAGGAAGGAAAAGGTATATATGTACGAGTAGACAACTCTAATTCAGCCCAAAGAGCTATTAATCAAGAAGTGAACAAAATGGCGAAGTCTGATGTAGAGTCGAAAGTATATACAGAGTTTAACGAACAATTCCAAGCTATTGCATGGGTTATTCTACTATTGTTATTGGCAGAAATCTTAATTTTGGACCGCAAAAATCCTTTATTTAAGAACATTCACCTGTTTTCTAATAAGAAATAGTTATACGTATGTTAAAAAGTAAATATATTCTATTCGCTGTATTTCTGCTAGCGACAGTCGGTGTCTCGGCTCAGAAAGCAGAACGCGACTATATCCGTAAGGGAAACCGCCTGTTTAATGATAGTGTATTTGTTGACGCAGAGGTAAACTACCGGAAAGCTCTGGAAGCAAATCCCAAGTCTACAGTATCTATGTACAATTTGGGAAATACTCTTTCGCAACAGCAAAAGTTTCAGGATGCCATGGAACAATACGTATCGGCCAGCAAAATTGAAAAGGATAAAATGAAGCTCGCCCATATCTACCACAATATGGGAGTACTTTTCCAAGCTGGTAAAGATTATGCAAAGGCTGTGGACGCCTATAAAATGTCACTGCGTAATAATCCTGCCGATCATGAAACCCGGTACAATTTGGCTCTTGCACAGAAAATGTTGAAAGATCAACAAAATCAGCAGAATCAAGACCAAAATCAGGATCAGAATAAAGATCAACAAAAGCAAGATCAAAAACAAGATCAGAATAAAGACAAGCAGAAAGATCAGAAACAAGATGAAAAGAAAGATCAGCAGCAACCACCGAAGTCAGAAAAAAAACAAGATAACCAGATGTCAAAGGAGAATGCTGAACAATTGCTGAATTCTGTAATGCAGGATGAAAAAGATGTGCAAGACAAAGTGAAAAAGCAACAAAAAGTTATGCAAGGTGGTCGCTTAGAAAAAGATTGGTAATATAAAGTTGATGATATAAATTTCATAAGCAATGAAAAAACTGATTATTATATTGATGGCATTGATAGCATATAGCACTCAGATGCTTGCTGATAAAGTGTCTTTTACTGCTTCTGCTCCTGACGCAGTGGTAGTAGGCGACCAGTTCAGGCTGTCGTATACTGTTACTACACAAAAAGTGAAAGATTTCCGGGCACCATCAATCAAAGGTTTTGATGTGTTGATGGGGCCAAGCCGTTCACAACAAAGTAATACTCAAATAGTAAATGGTAATGTTACGTCTACTAGTAGTATTACATTCACATATATATTAATGGCGAATAATGCCGGAGAATATACAATACCTGGAGCTTCAATTGTTGCTGATGGCGATCAAATGGTATCAAATTCAGTAAGGATTAAAGTATTGCCACAAGATCAAGGTGATAGCAATAGTAGCAGTAGCTCTTCTACACATTCCTCATCTGGTACAGGGGTCTCTAACCAAGACTTGTTTATTACAGCAAGTGCCAGTAAAACGAATGTGTACGAACAGGAAGCATTTGTCCTGACCTATAAAATATACACCAGAGAATCCAATTTACAACTGAATAATGCAAAGTTACCCGACTTTAAAGGCTTCCATTCTCAAGAAATCGAAATGACTACAAATGCGAGATGGACTCCGGAACATTATCAGGGACGTAATTACTATACGACAGTTTATCGTCAGTTCGTTCTCTTCCCGCAACAATCAGGAAAACTATATATTGATCCTGCTCAATTCCAGATGACAGTCGGTAAGCCTGTACAATCTGATGATCCTTTTGATGCTTTCTTCAATGGAGGAAGTAATGTCATTGAAATAAAAAAATCAATTTCCACCCCTAAAATAGCAATAAATGTAAATCCGCTTCCTGCAGGTAAACCGGCAGATTTCTCCGGTGGAGTGGGAGAGTTCAATATTTCTTCATCTATCAACAACAAGGAACTGAAAACCAATGATGCTATTACTATTAAATTAGTAATATCCGGTACAGGTAACCTGAAATTAATTTCTAATCCGGAAATTAAATTCCCAGATGATTTTGAAGTATACGATCCCAAAGTAGACAATCAAGTCAGATTAACCCGGGAAGGACTTACAGGTAATAAGGTTATCGAATATTTAGCAATTCCGAGACATGCTGGAACATATAAGATTCCAGGAGTATCTTTTAGTTATTTTGATATTCGCTCCAAATCTTATAAAACGCTGAAAACAGAAGAATATGTAATAAACGTTGAGAAAGGTGCGGGTAATGCAGATCAAGTAATTGCTAATTTCACTAATAAAGAGGATTTGAAAGTATTAGGTGAGGACATCCGTTACATCAAACAAAACGAAGTTACTCTCCAGCCTAAAGGAAGTTTCTTCTATGGTTCAATGACATATTGGCTATTCTATATCATTCCGGCTCTTGCCTTTATTATTTTCTTTATTATTTATCGTAAGCAAGCTGCTGAAAATGCGAACGTAGCTAAAATGCGTACGAAGAAAGCCAATAAAGTAGCAACAAAACGTATGAAGTTAGCTGGAAAATTACTCTCAGAAAATAAGAAAGATGCTTTCTATGATGAAGTTTTAAAGGCACTGTGGGGATATATAAGTGACAAACTGAATATTCCGGTATCTCGTTTATCTAAAGATAATATTGAAGAGAAGCTAAGAAATCATGGAGTAAATGAGGAACTAATCAAAGAATTCCTGAATGCATTGAATGACTGTGAATTTGCCCGGTTTGCTCCAGGTGATGAAAATCAAGCCATGGATAAAGTTTATTCTTCTTCAATAGAAGTAATAAGCAAAATGGAGAATTCGATAAAACATTAACCCAGAAGAGATTGTGTCATGAAAAAGATATTATTTTTTATATTATTATCAATGTCACTTACTTGTTTTGCACAAGATTCGTTAAACATTGATTCTAAACAAACCAATGGAGCTGATTCTATCCACGCTTCACACACCACATTTTCCAGTAACACACTGGAAGATGCCACAAAAGCTGAAGGCGATTCCGCATATATAAAAGAAGATTATGCAGCAGCTATTCAAATATATGAAGCATTATTAAAAAATGGAGAAGCTGCTGACGTTTATTACAATCTGGGAAATAGTTATTATAAAATAGGAGAGATAGCGAAAGCTGTTTTAAATTATGAGCGTGCCTTGTTATTGCAACCTGGAAATGGCGATATACGTGCTAATCTTGAAGTGGCACGCGCAAAGACAATAGACAAAGTTGAGCCTGTTCCTGAAGTGTTCTTTGTTTCATGGATCAAATCTCTGACAAATAGCATGAGTGTAGATGCATGGGCCACATGGGGTATTGTATCCTTTATTCTATTGATTATAGCTCTTTACTTTTTTATATTCTCTAAACAGATTGTGTTAAAGAAAGTAGGCTTCATATTAGGAATTGTTTTTCTGATTGTCACCATTTGCTCTAATCTTTTTGCTTCACAACAAAAAGAACATTTAGTCAATCGAAATGAAGCTATAGTAATGAACCCAAGTGTAACAGTTCGAAGTACTCCAAGCGAGAGTGGTACCAGTTTGTTTATTCTGCATGAAGGGAGAAAAGTAAACGTCAAGGACAACTCTATGAAAGAATGGAAAGAAATTCGGTTGGAAGATGGAAAAGTAGGATGGGTACCAGCTTCCGCTATTGAAGTAATATAAAGGTCATTAATAGATTTTATAAATTCAAGAAAAAAAGATAAGCAAATAATTTGTTTTATCTTTTTTTTTGCTTAAGTTTATAGCGTGATAAAAAAATCACATAGTATTAACCATTAAATTTATGAGACATGAGAACAATAACGTTTAATGAACTTCGTAAAATTAAAGATTCATTGCCTAGCGGTAGCATGCATAGAATAGCAGACGAACTTGGTTTGCACGTAGATACAGTGCGAAACTTTTTCGGAGGACACAATTTCAAGGAGGGAAAAAGTGTCGGAATACATCTTGAGCCCGGTCCAGATGGTGGGCTTGTAATGTTGGATGATACGACCGTTCTTGATCGGGCTTTAAAAATCCTAGATGAATTGAATATGAGTATGCAAAAAGAACAGGCTACCGAATCTGTGCAAGTTTAAAATATAACAAACTGAATCCCAATTGAATCAAACAATTGGGATTTCTTATTTGTTTTCACCTTATAAAATGTGCATTTATGGAAGACAAATTAGTAACCCTAGCCATTCTGACATACACCAAAGCGCAGATCTTAAAGAATGTCTTGGAAAATGAAGGTATAGAAACATACATTCACAACGTAAATCAAATACAACCGGTTGTTTCTTCGGGGGTGCGTTTACGCATAAAGGAAAGCGATCTGCCACGTGCTTTGAAAATAACAGAAAGTTCTACATGGCTGTCTGAAAGTATAGTGGGAGAGAAGGAGCCCAAAACAGAAAATAAGTCAAATAAGATTTTAATTCCCGTCGACTTCTCTAATTATTCGATGAAAGCGTGTGAATTTGCATTTAACCTAGCAAAAACAGAAAATGCTGAAGTCATTTTGTTGCACGTCTATTTTACGCCTATATATGCTTCATCATTACCATATGGAGATGTTTTCAATTACCAAATTGGAGATGAAGAATCCGTAAAAACGATTATTCAGAAAGTTCATTCTGACCTCAATGCCTTATCAGAAAAGATAAAAGAAAAAGTCACATCGGGTGATTTTCCCAATATTAAATATAGCTGTATCTTACGTGAAGGTATTCCAGAAGAAGAAATCTTAAGATATGCTAAGGAACAGCGTCCTATGGTTATCATCATGGGGACTCGGGGAAAGAATCAGAAAGATATCGATTTGATTGGCAGTGTAACTGCTGAAGTTATTGATAGAAGCCGCACAGCTGTACTGGCCATTCCCGAAAACACACCATTTAAACAGTTTAGTGAAGTAAAACGGATCGCCTTTATTACCAATTTTGATCAAAGAGATTTAATTGCTTTCGAAGCATTCTTTAATACTTGGAAATCATTCCATTTTTCTGTATCTTTAATACATCTTACTGATTCCAAAGATACCTGGAATGAAATAAAACTAGCAGGCATAAAAGAATATTTTCACAAGCAATATCCAGGGCTTGAAATTCATTATGATGTAGTAATGAACGATAATTTGTTAAAAGGACTTGATCAGTATATCAAAGATAATCAAATAGATATAATCACTTTGACTTCTTACAAAAGGAATATATTTGCTCGGTTATTTAATCCAAGTATTGCTAGAAAAATGATTTTTCATTCTGATACACCATTACTTGTTATTAACAGCTGATCAGATCAAGCAAAAAATGGGCATTTATGATTGGTGAATAATTAATATTATGTTTAATTAAAAAGGGGCAATATAATAACATTGCTCTTTTTTAATTTACATCAATTAAAAAATGCATATTCCCTCAAATGTATTTTTTGATTATCTGGATTATAAAAAAAGAAGGTTACTATTTCTAGCAACCTTCCTTCCTTTTTCAAGACTTATAATTTTCCTGAAAACGATTACTTCATAAGCTTATCAATTTCTTCAAATTCAGGTCCCATATTCAAGTTATAGTAAACTCTATAAAGACCTTGTAACCATAAATCTTGTTGATCAGGTTTCAAAGCTCTAGCTTTTTCATAGAATGGTTTAGCTTCTTCGTAGAATTTCTTAACTACAGCCTGTGCTTCAGCATATTTAGGATCATTGATATCTGTTGTTGCTTTATCAGCATAATCCTGTGCTTTCATCAAATATACCAAACCCACATTTGAGTATGCTTCTGCATATTCCGGATCAGCCGCAATAGCTTTCTTGTAGTATTCAATTGCATTATCATATTCTTTCATATTATGATAAAGATATGCTTTTACATACAAATACAACTTATTATTCGGATCATTAGATAACATTCTATCAGCAAACTCCATAGCTTTTGAGGCTTGATTAGAGCTATTATAATAATCAACCAAATTAGCAAAGAAATAATCATTTCCAGGGAACTTTAGGATACCCTCTTCCAAAGATTTAATCCAAGCAACAGTATCACCTTTAGCTTTATAAGCATCAGCCATCAATTGCATTGCAAATTTACCTCCGTCCTTATCAGATAAAGCCATTGGGGCATACTTAATAATTGCATCTTTATCACCTACCCTATCAGCAGCCAATGTAGCATAATATGCAATTTGTGGGATAAGAGTATCATTCTTAGCCAATTCTTTATCAGCTAACATTGGGTAAGAAGCTGATTCAACATATGTTGCAAAGAATTTCAAGGCTTCTTTATTCTTATCCAAGTTAAAATACTGAATACCACCATTAATCAAATTAGGACGTTCAGCCAACATACTTGAAGCATTTGCTTTCCGGTATTTGTTTTTAACTTTCCCCTTTTCATTAGGTATTTCCGCTAATTCATCACACTTAGTATAGTACTCATACATTTTCAGAATGCTATTATACACTTTCAATGTATCATACGGTTTTTTCAAAAAAGCATTTTTCATTTGCTCTTCGTTGATACGTCTCTGAATAAATCCAGCAACGTCCCATGTGTCAGCAAGATCCTTCGTTTCAGGATTCTTCATAGCTTCTTTAATAAGCTGCTCAGCCTGCTTAAAATTAGGTTTTACGTCATTAGCCATACTCTTTGCTTCTTTCACATTTTTCATCTGTGCGAATGAGAAGCTAACAGCCATCAATAAAACCATCGAAAATAATACTCTTTTCATGATTGTTGTTTGATTAATTATTAATATTATGTCTATTCCTCGATTTCGTTGTTGCTTTCGTTTTCATTTACATCTGCTGCATCATCAATATCAGGAGCATCAGCATTTGGATCACTCACAATTGTTCCTTCTGCTTCTTCTGCCGGAATTTCATCTTCAAGACTTTCTGTCATAACCTTACATACCGAACCAATCTGGTCGTTACGTTTTTCTAGATTTATCAGACGGACACCTTGAGTAGCACGACCCATAATACGAACATCAGCCACTTTCAAACGAATAGTGATACCAGACTTATTGATAATCATCAAGTCATTTTCATCGGTTACTGACTTGATTGTTACCAACTTACCTGTTTTTTCGGTAATATTCATGGTCTTCACACCCTTACCGCCACGGTTTGTCTTACGATAGTCTTCTATTTCAGAACGTTTACCATATCCTTGTTCGGAAACTACCATTACAGATTCTGTCTCCAAATCTTTGATACAAATCATTCCTACTACTTCATCCTGACCATCATTATCCAACGTAATGCCACGTACACCTGTTGCTGTACGTCCCATTACACGAACTGCTGCTTCATGGAAACGAATTGCACGTCCATTGCGGTTTGCAATGATGATTTCATTATTTCCATTCGTCATACGAACTTCAATTACGCTATCATCTTCGCGGATAGTTATAGCATTTACACCATTCTGACGAGGACGAGAATACTGTTCAAGTAATGTCTTCTTTATTACACCTTTCTTAGTACAGAACAATACATAATGGCTATTAATAAACTCAGAATCTTCCAAACTCTTCACACGCAAGTATGCAGTTACATTATCGTCCGAGTCAATATTCAACAAATTCTGAATAGCACGTCCCTTAGAATTCTTCGTTCCCTCAGGTATTTCATATACTTTCAGCCAATAGCACTTGCCTTTTTGTGTAAAGAACATCATCGTATTGTGCATGGTAGCAGGATAAATATGTTCTACAAAGTCTTCATCACGGGTCTCCGTACCTTTCGAACCTACACCACCACGATTTTGTGCACGGAATTCAGTCAACGGAGTACGTTTGATATAACCCATATGAGAAATTGTAATAATCATCTGATCATCTGCATAGAAGTCTTCCGGATTGAACTCTTCTGAAGAATAAACGATTTCAGAACGACGTTCATCTCCATATTTCGTTTTAACTTCCAACAATTCATCTTTCATTACCTGACGGCATACTTCATCATCAGCCAAAATACTTTCCAAATAAGCTATCTGCTTCATTATTTCTTCGTATTCCGCATGAAGCTGATCCTGCATCAGACCTGTCAATTGACGCAAACGCATTTCTACTATTGCGCGAGACTGAATTTCTGTCAGGTTGAATCGCTCAATCAAGCCTGCTATAGCGTCATTAGGAGTTTTTGCTGCACGAATGATACGAATTACTTCATCAATATTATCCGAAGCGATAATCAAACCTTCAAGAATGTGCGCACGTTCTTTCGCTTTACGAAGATCGAACTGAGTACGACGAATAACAACTTCGTGTCTATGTTCGATGAAATATTTAATTAAATCTCTCAGATTCAACGTTTTTGGACGTCCATGAACCAAAGCAACATTGTTTACGCCAAAAGATGTCTGCAAAGCTGTCATTTTATAGAGTTTGTTCAACACTACACTTGCATTTGCATCACGTTTGATGTCAATAACAATGCGCATACCGTCACGGTCAGACTCATCGTTGGCATTTGAGATACCTTCTATTTTCTTATCATTTACAAGATCAGCTATATACTTAATCAGTTCGGCCTTATTTACATTATAAGGAATCTCGGTTATTACGATCTTATCATGTGTCTGTCCGCTTTCGATTTCGGCTTTCGCACGCATAATTACACGTCCTCGTCCAGTCAAATATGCCTCGCGTACACCACTCACACCATATATAAACCCACCAGTAGGAAAATCTGGTGCTTTGACAAATTCCATCAGTTCCTCTACTGTAATTTTCGGATTATCAATATATGCTTCACATGCTTCAATTACTTCCGAAAGATTATGAGGAGGCATATTGGTAGCCATACCTACAGCGATACCGGATGCTCCGTTCACCAGAAGATTTGGGATACGTGTCGGCATAACTTTAGGTTCTACCAACGTATTATCAAAGTTAGGCTCAAAATCGACGGTTTCCTTATACAGGTCATCCATCATTGCTTCACCCAACTTATTAAGACGAGCTTCTGTATAACGCATAGCAGCAGGGCTATCACCGTCTACAGAACCAAAGTTCCCCTGTCCATCTACCAAAGGATAACGCATTGCCCATTCCTGAGCCATACGCACCATTGCAAAATAAACAGAAAAATCTCCATGAGGATGGTACTTACCGAGTACCTCACCCACGATTCTGGCTGATTTCTTATAAGGTTTGTCTGAAGTATTGCCCAATTCCATCATTCCGTATAAAATTCTACGGTGAACAGGCTTAAATCCATCTCTAACATCCGGAAGGGCACGTGAAACGATGACCGACATGGAGTAGTCAATGTACGATGACTTCATTTCCTCCTCGATGTTAATCTTTATAATTCTGTCTTGTTCAAGCATTTAAAATGATTATTAATTATACATTCTACGGTTTGTGAAAAACCACGCTAAAGTACTACTTTTCCGCGATATACGAAAGTTTTTAGAAAGAAAGTTTTAGCATGACCGGGACGACAATTCATTAAACTTTAAAATTCGAAAATAAAAAGATAAAAACGATAAATATAATATGGAAAGATAGATAACATTGGTAAAAAAGAGCTGGATATTTGTTATA